>NZ_JBSHAM010000022.1:0-109665 GCF_053611505.1 Amycolatopsis sp. NPDC054798
CCCTCAGGGTTCCCCTCACGGACCCGCACCGTCGAGGCTGGTGACCCCCCGCCAAGGCGAGGGCTGAAGCTCTCCTCTGGAACCGATTCGCCTTCGCCGGCCGGACTGCGGACTGGCGCCGGAGGAGCGCTTTCGTCCCTGCGGGAAGGGACTTCAGCCCCTGACGGTGTCCTCCCGTCTGGGCCACCGTGGACCCCGCCGCGGGAACCAGCGGCGAAACAAGAGCGGAAGGGGGAGACGGCCAGTGCCCCGGAACAAACCCGGCAGCACGGTGCTCGTCGGGGTCGACGAGTCGGAAGCCTCGCTCGGGGCGGTCCGCTGGGCGGCCGCGGAAGCGATGCGCCGCGACTGCCTGCTTCAGCTGTTCCAGGCAGGCACCCTGGCCGCGAACCAGGATGCGCGGGAGTGCTTCGCTCGCGCGCACCGATGGCTGAGCCGCGCCGCGCAGGTCGCCGAAGAAACGGCGCCGGGCGTGGCGACCCAGCCGGTGGTCCGGGCCGGGCCCGCGGTCGATCTGCTGGTCGAAAGGTCGCGGTCGGCGTCGCTGGCGGTGCTGGGTTCGCACGGGCTCGGCGGGCGGCGCGGGCCGGCGATCGGTTCGGTGGCGTTGCGGGTGGCCGCGGCCGCGCATTGCCCGGTGGTCGTCGTGCGCGGGCGCGCGGCTCCGGGCGGGGCGGTCGTGGTCGGGGTGGCGGGCGACGAGCGCGTCGGGGGATTCGCTTTCGAAGCCGCGGCGAGCAGGCAGGTGCCGCTCGTCGCGGTGCGCGCCTGGTGCGACCGGCAGTGCGACGGACCCGGGCGGGCCGTCGCGGAGGACCGGGCGCTGCGCGAGTGCATCGCCGCGTGGGCGGACAAGTATCCGGAGGTCGCGGTGCGGGTCCGGGCGGTGCGGGAGCGTTCGGCGGGGCGGGCGCTGCTGGCGGTCGAGGGCGCGCAGCTGGTCGTCATCGGCAGCCGCCGCCCGGAGGCGGTCGCGGGCGGGCTGCCCGGGGCCACCGGGAACCGGCTGCTCGCGCACGCGGGGTGCCCGGTCGCGGTCGTCCGCGGGGCGGTCCGGTGAAGAAGCGGGAGAAAGCCTTGCGGGCACGGGACATCACGACCTGGCCAGAACCGGCTCGTCGGCCTCTGCACCGAGGCGCACGCGCTGGCCGGGCTCCGGACGGGCGGGCCGGGACCGCGGGTGCACGCCGTCATGACGAAACCGGTCGTCCCAGTGGATTTCGACGCCGACCGTCTCCGCGGCGTCCTGGTGACCGACCGCGGCGAGCTGGCCGGGATCCGCTGGTCCGCCGGGACGACCCCATCGCCTCCCGGCTGCGCGGCCACGCCGGGCCCCGGCTCGTCAGGTCGCTCGCCCCGGCCGCAGAACACGTTGCCGCAGCGGAACTTTCCCCACGCCAGTGAGCGAACCGAGGAGGAGCGATGCGCGCGCAGCCCGGCGACTGGCTGAGAGTGAAGAGCCCCCGGGCGGACTTCCCGGAGCAGCACGGCCGCATCGTCGCGGTCGGCACCCCGGAGGGCGGCCCGCCGTTCACGGTCCGCTGGTTCCTCGGCGGCTACGTCTCGACGGTCTTCCCCGGCCCGGACGCGGTCGTGCTCACCGAGGCCGACCGGAGATCCCCTGCGCCGAACGGCGGAACGGCCCGCCGCGGCACTGAGGACGTTGGTCCCTCGCACCGGTGACTCCGGACCGGCGTGCCCGGCCCGCCGCTCGCCTACGTTCGAGCGGGTGCCAGGGAAAGGACGGGCCGGATGCTCGCACGCGACCTGATGTCCTCGCCCGCGGAGACGGTGCGTCCGTGGACCTCCGCCGACGAGGCTGCCGAGATTCTCGCCGAGCGCGGCTTCCCCGCGCTGCCGGTGGTCGACGACGACGGGCGGCTGGTCGGCATCCTCGCCCAGGCCGACCTCGGCCGCGGCCGGGCCCCGGAGCGGCGGGGGCGCCGTCCCGGCGCGATCGAGACGACCGTCGGCGCGGTGATGACCTCGCCCGCCGCCGGGATGCCGCCCGGAGCCCACCTCTCCGAGCTGTGCCGGGCGCTCGTGGACGCGAAGGCCCAGGCGATGCCGATCGTCGAGGATTCCCGGGTGGTCGGCATCGTGACGCGCGGCGACGTGGTCCGCGTTCTCGCCCGCGCCGACACCGCCATCGCGGCGGACGTGCGGCACCGGCTCGAGGCCTACGGCGGGACCGGCCGCTGGAAAGTCGAGGTGCACGAAGGGATCGTGCACATCACCGACCGGTACGACGACGAAGCCGACCGCGACGTCGCGACGCTGCTGGCGCTCGCCGTGCCCGGCGTCGTCGGAGCGGACGCGGCCGGCGACGGGGCGGGCAGATGACCGTCCGGTCCCGCACCGTGCTCGTCGGGATCGGCGGATGGGACGGGGCGGCCGAAGCGGTCCGGTGGGCTGCCCGGCTCGCCGCGGGCCGCGATCTCGAACTGGAGTTCGTGCACTGCCTGCAGACCGCGGCGCCCGCCGGGCCGGAACCGCTTTTCGGCGACGTGCCTGACGTGCCTGACGTGCCCGGCCTCGGGTGCGCCGGGGAGATTCCGGAAGGCGACTCGCTCCTGTTCCGCAACGAGGTGTACACCGACTCCGCGCCCGCCCTGCTGATCGACCGGTCGCGGGACGCCCGGATGGTCGTGCTCGGCCGCACCGGCACCGACGGTTTCACCGGCATGCTGGCGGGCGCGGCGACGGCGGCGGTGGCGAGCCAAGCCGGCTGCCCGGTGGCGGTGGTCCCCGGACGCGGCGACAGCCCCGCTCCGCTCGAGGGACCGGTCGTGGTCGGCGTCGACACCGGCCCGAACAGCGAGGCGGCGCTCGCGGCGGCGTTCGAGGAGGCCAGTTTCCGCGAGGTCCCGCTCGTCGCGGTGCACGCCTGGGCCGACGTCGTCTGCGACGCGATCGAGCGCACCGCGCGCCCGGCGGCGGAGCGGGAAACCCGGAGCGGGCCGGTCGAGGAACGGCTGCTCGCGCAGCGGCTCGACGGCTGGCAGGAGAAGTACCCGGACGTCGAGGTGCGCCGGAAGCCGGTCCGCGACCGGCCGCGGCAGGCGCTGCTCGGCGAGTCGGAGCGGGCCCAGCTGGTCGTCGTCGGCAGCCGCGGCCGGGGCGGGTTCGCCGGGATGCTGCTGGGGTCGACCGCCCAGGCGCTGATCCACCACTCCTCGTGCCCGGTCCTCGTGGTGCGGCCGGAGGCGCGGCGCTGACCGCACGGAACGGACCAGCGCGCCGCGCGCGAATAGCTGGCGAAATGACAACAACTGCGGGAATACGGGAATGCCCGAATGGAGCAACCGGCAATTTCGTCCCGGTCCGCCGTGATGACCGGAATTTCCCCCGGACGTACCATTCCGCCGCCGTTCGCACCCGCCCGCCGCGGCAGGGCGACGACGCCGCCCGGCCTGGTGGCGCAACTCCGGAAGGGCTCGTTTCCGCCGTGCTGCCAACGGAATCTCCGCAGCGGCTCCCGGCGCGGCCGCGGCCGTTCCCCGTTACGATTTCCCGTCCGGGAGAGAACCCGGCACGCTCGTTTTCCCGTGCACCGCCGAAAATCGCCGCCACGCCCTTTTCCCGCGCTTGACGGCCCCTCGCGCGAACCGCAAGACTGAATTGCCGGTGGCGCCGCGCGGCCGGGACGCGGGGGCAGCAAGGGCAGGAGCCGGGGTGAACGAGCGGGACGCACCCGAACAAGCGAGGCTGACTTTTCCCGATCAGCCGAGGACGGAACTGGACCAGCTCCTCGGCGAGCTGGTGGAACGCGCCCAGGAGGTCATCAGCACGCAGGGCAGGCTGCGCGGGCTGCTGCGCGCGACCCAGTCCATCACCGGCAGCCTCGCGCTGCCCGCGCTGCTGCGCCGTCTCGTGGAGTCCGCCCGCGAACTGGTCGGGACGCGGTACGCGGCGCTGGGGGTCGTCGGGCCGGACGGGCGGCTGATCGAATTCGTGCACACCGGGATGGCCGCCGAGGCGGTCGAGCGGATCGGCCGCCCGCCCGAGGGCAAGGGCCTGCTCGGCGCGGTCGTCGAGGCCCAGCGGCCGGTGCGGCTGGCCCGGCTGCAGGACGATCCCCGCTCGACCGGGTTCCCCGAGGGGCATCCGCCGATGACGAGCTTCCTCGGCGTCCCGGTCCGGGTGCGCGGAGAGGTTTTCGGCCATCTTTATCTCGCGGACGCGGAACAGGGCCAGTTCGGCGAGGAGGACGAGCAGCTGGCGCTCGCGCTCGCCGCGACGGCGGGCAGCGCGATCGAGAACGCGCGGCTGTACGAGACCGCTCGCAATCAGCAGGAATGGCTTCGCGCGTCCGCCGCGGTGACCCGGGAGCTGCTGTCGGCGAACGTCAGCGATCCGCTGGGCCGCGTCGTGGACTACGCCCGGGCGCTCGCGTCCGCGGACCTGGTCTCGCTGAGCCGCCCGGCGGAACGGGAGGGCTGGCTCCGCGTCGAGCGCGTGGCCGGGGTGGGCGCGGAGCAGCTGGCCGGCCGGGAACTGCTCATCGAGTCCACCGTGTCCGGCACGGTGCTCGCCAGCGGCGAACCCAGGATCGCTTCGTGGCCGGACGAGCTGTCGCGGCTGGCGGTGCCGTCCGTGCTGACTCTGGACCTCGGCTCGGTGATGCTGGTGCCGCTCGCCGGGAACGGCACGGTGGCCGGGGTGCTGACCGCCGCCCGGATGGCCGGCCGTCCGGCGTTCACCGCCGACGACCTGGAAATCGCCGCCTGGTTCGCCGGCCAGGTCGCGGTGGCGCTCGAACTGGCGCAGACGCGGGCCGAACGCGAGGACGCCGCGCTGCACGACGAGCGCGACCGGATCGCGGCGCGGCTGCACAGCGAAATCCTGAGCCGGCTCTACGCCGCCGGGCTGTCGCTGCAGACCTCGGCGGGGCTCGCGAGATCAGGGGTGGTCGCGACCCGGCTGCGCGAGACGATCGCCGACCTCGACGACGTGATCAATCACGTGCAGCAGGCCGTTTTCCGGCTGGACGACGTGGTGCCGCCCGCTCCGGAGCCGACCCGCGACCAGGTGCTGCGGGTGCTGGCCAAGGCACGGGAGGACTGGGGGCTGGCGGTGTCCACGCAGCTGACCGGGAAGCTCGATCCGGTGCCGTCCGACGTCGTGGTGCCGTTGCTCGCCGACGCGCTGCGGCTGGTCGCCCGGCACACCTCGGCCGAAGCGGTGGAGGTCGAGATCCAGGCGGAACGCGCGCAGACGACGGTCACTGTCCGGTACGAGGGCGCGGGCGACGTCGCGGTGTCCGCGGCTCCCGGGCTGGCCGCGCTGGCGGAACAGGCGAGCCGCCGCGGCGGGACGCTGACCGTGGCCGGCGGTTCCCGGCTGAGCTGGTCGGTGCCGGTGAAATCCCAGCCGCCGCCGGGGGAATGAGGATTTCCGGCCGGGACCGGACCGCGGTGCACGAACGAACCTGGAGGTGGTAAGAGACCGATGCTGCGGGTGTTCCTGGTGGACGATCACGAGCTGGTCCGGCGCGGGGTCGCCGACCTGCTGGAAGAGGACGCGGAGATCGCTGTGGTCGGCCAAGCGGGCGACGTTTCGCAGGCGCTGGCCCGGATTCCGGCGCTGCGTCCCGACGTGGCGGTGCTCGACGTGCGGCTGCCCGACGGCAACGGCGTCGAACTGGCCCGGGAACTGCGGTCCCGGTCGCCGGACGTGAATTGCCTGATGCTCACCTCCTACACCGACGAGCAGGCGATGCTCGACGCCGTGCTGGCCGGCGCCAGCGGCTACGTCGTCAAGGACATCACGGGGACCGACCTGATCTCGGCGGTCCGGGACGTCGGGGCGGGGAAATCGCTGCTCGACGCGCACGCGGCGGCCGCGTTGATGACGAAACTGCGCGACAGCGCGGAAAAACAGCGCGGGCCGTTGGCGAACCTGTCCGAACAGGAACGCACGCTGCTGGGCTGGATCGGGGAGGGACTGACGAACCGGCAGATCGCCGAGCGGATGTTCCTGGCGGAGAAAACGGTGAAGAACTACGTGTCGCGATTGCTGACGAAGCTCGGCCTGGAGCGGCGCACGCAGGCGGCGGTGCTCGCGACGGAACTGCGCGACCGTCCTGGCGGCGGTCAGACGTTGAGCGGCGACGGCGCGACGAGGACGTCCTCCAGCGCCCGGCGCGGCGTCCGCGGAACCGGGGCGCCGTAGCCGAGGCGCAGCACGATCTGCGGCCAGAGCCCGCCGCCGAGCAGGTCGCGGAGCTTGGCGCGGATGGCGGGCACTTCGACGGGCTGGGAAATAAAAGACGCGTCGATCCCGTGGGCGGTGGCGGTGAGCAGGACGCGTTGCATGGCCTGTCCGGCGCGGAGCCGGTCGGTCGGGGTGTCGCCGAAGGTGCCGATCACGACCACCAGCGGCGGCGCGCCCGGCGCGCGGGTGCCGCCGCCGTAATCGCGCAGGACCCAGCTGTCGTCCGCGGTGACGGCTCCTCCGGCGGAGAACGGCACGCCGTCGCGCCGCCCGCGCCCGCGTCCGGTCCAGCGCTGCCATTCGGACCGGAAGGCCGCGTCCTGGGTCTGGAGGCGGTGGCTTTCGCGGATCAGCTCCTTGAGCCCGGCGAGCTGGTCCTCGTCGAGCTGCGGCAGCCAGGCGTGCTCGACCTCGGCCGCGTGCCGCAGAGCCCCGAGCGCGCCGGCCGGAACCGGTTTGGCGACGAACGGCGTGCGGTTGGTGCGCCGGCGGGGGATGGCCTCGGCGAGGGAGGCGAGCTTGCGGTCGGTCGCGGCGGCGGCCCGCGGCCGCACGAGGGCGAGCAGGTCGGGGTCGCCGCGGCGGGGGAAATAGGCGACGGCCGGGTGGACGCCTGCCGCGTGGATCGCGGTGCGCAGGTTGAACAGCGCGGCCCCGCAGGACAGCAGCAGCTCGCGCCGGTCCGGGTCGGCGACCGGCAGCGTGCGGTCGGCGTCCGCGTGCACGCCGATGTCGTCCGGCCCGACGCTGAACAGCCAGGGCTGGGTGTTGTGCGTGGACGGAGCGAGCGTGGCGCACCGCAGCACCGACACCACCTGTTCGGCGCTGAGCAGGCCGGACGGCGCCACCTGAAGGGTCATCTTTTTCTCCGGGGCAGCGAAAGGCGGGACACTGTGTCGTGCGCGAGCATTCGCTTCAGCATGCTTCCCCCGTCGGGGGCCGCACAGGGGCGAAAGTCATCTGTCTGCGGACGCCGAGCGCTGAAAGCAGGTCTGATGCCGGAAACCGGAGAGGGCTCCCGGAAGCTGTCCGGAAGCCCGTCGCAGTTGCGGCTGCGGGACACGCTGCGCGATCTCCAGGAGCGGATCGAGGTGCTGATCGGCACCCGGGACAAGATGGACGGCCTGCTGGACGCGGTGCTCGCGGTCGCTTCCGGGCTCGAACTGGACGCCACGCTGCGCCGCATCGTGCGGGCCGCGGCGGAACTCGGCGAGGCCCGTTACGGCGCGCTCGGCGTGCTCGACGACGACGGCACGCTGGCGGAGTTCGTGTACCGGGGAATCGATGCCGGGACCCGGGAGCGGATCGGGCCGTTGCCGGAGGGGCACGGCCTGCTGGGGCTGGTGATCGACGACGTGAGGCCGTTGCGGCTGGAGGAGATTTCGGCGCATCCGGCCTCGGTGGGGTTTCCGGCGAATCATCCGCCGATGCATTCGTTTCTCGGGGTGCCGGTGCGGGTCCGCGACGAGGTGTTCGGGAACGTCTATCTCACCGAGAAGAAGGACGGGGCGGCGTTCACCGACGACGACGAGGTGATCGTGCAGGCGCTGGCGGCCGCGGCGGGGATCGCGATCGAGAACGCGCATTTGTACAAGCAGACGCGGCTGCGGCAGCGGTGGCTGGGGGCGACCAGCGAGGTGACGACGGAACTGCTCGGCGGCGCCGATCCGGTGGACGCGCTCGAGCTGATCGCCGGGCGCGCGCTGGAGCTGACCGGTTCGGACGTCACGATGCTCGCCCTGCCCGGCTCGGGCAGGCTCGACGCCGACGACGAAGAGGACGCCGATCCAGCGGAACTGACGGTCGCCGTGTGCGCGGGCGGCGACGACCTCATCGGACTGCGGATGCCCGTCGCGGGGACGGTGCCGGGCGCGGTGTTCCGGGACCGCACTCCGCGGCGGATGGCCGAACTGCCGCTGCCGCACGGCCGCAGTCCCGCGCTGGTGGTGCCGTTGCGCGCTGGCGATCACACCTCAGGGGTGCTGATCGCTGTGCGAGAGCCGGGTGCGCCCGCGTTCGAGACGGCGCAGCTGCCGGTGCTCGCGTCGTTCGCGGACCAGGCCGCGCTGGCGTTGCAGCTCGCGACGCAGCAGCGGGCGGCGCGGGAGCGGGATGTGCTGTCGGATCGGGACCGGATCGCGCGGGATCTGCACGACCACGTGATCCAGCGGTTGTTCGCGGTGGGGCTGGGGATGCAGAGCACGCAGCGCCGCACGAAGGCGCCGGAGGTGCAGCGGCGGCTGCAGGAAAGCATCGACCAGATGCACGAGATCGTGCACGAGGTCCGGACCGCGATTTTCGATCTGCACGGCGGCGCGGCGGGCGAGGTCCGGCTGCGCAACCGGTTGCACGACGCGATCGCGGAACTCACCGACGACGCCCCGCTGCACCCGGCGGTCAGCATGGCCGGTCCGCTCGACGCGGTGCCCGCCCAGCTGGCCGAGCACATGGAGGCGGTCGTGCGGGAGGCGGTCAGCAACGCGGTCCGGCACGCGGGCGCGTCAGCGCTGTCGGTTTCGGTGGCGGTGCGGGACGAGGTGGTGCGGATTTCGGTGACGGACGACGGGAGGGGAATGCCGCGGGACGTTTCGCCGAGCGGGCTGGGGAATCTGCGGGAGCGGGCGGAATCGGCGGGCGGGGAGTTCACGGTGGGGGCGCGTCCGGGAGGCGGGGTGCGGCTGGACTGGTCGGCGTCGTTGCACTGAGCCGGAGCGGACGGCGGCTGCTTCCGGCGGTTCCGGGCGGGATCGCACCGCACACGTCCAGCGCGGGCACGCGGGCGCGGCGAAGCGGAGCGGGGCCGCGCGAGGGCGTTTCGCCTGGCTGGCCGGGGGAACGGGCGGGAAGGTCACGCCCGGAGCGCGTCCGGGCGGTGGTCCGCGCTCCGGCTGGCCGGCACCCTCGCGCTGAGCTTGCTCATCTCGGCGTCGACGTCCATGGCGACCGCTTCCAGCAGTTCCTGGGAGAGATCGCAGAGGGCGCGCCCGGCGGCGAGGTAGCCGGCCACGTGCGTGAGCCCGCGTCCCTCGACCGTGCCGTGCGCGAGGCCGTGGCCGGAGAATTCGTCCCCGTCGGCGGTCCGCAGCACCGCTTGGGCTCGGGTGTAGTGCACCGTCCGGTCGAACGCGATCGCGAGTGTCCACTGCCGCGGGGTCTCGGTCATGTCAGCTCCGTTCCGCGTCCACCGTCGCAGGCCGGGCCGGGGAGAAAAAGGGCCGGAAGTCCTCTGCGCGCCCTCGGGTTCCGCTGTCGAGGGAAAGCACCGGAGGCCACCGGCGCCGGAGCGTGCCTTCATTTGTCCACTGTGGACTTCTCGGACGGGAGGGCAGGCGGCCCTTCGCGCGCGGCGACTGTCCATTGCGGACGGAACGGAGCCCGCGGCAGTGGGCGGCCGGGCCGGAGTAAGGTGGGGAGGCCGTTCGACGCTGCCGCGGAACTCGGCAGGTGCTGGAACCGGGAAGGCGGTGAACGGGCAGTGACGGAAGTCGGGGATTTCGCCGAGGCGGTTTCGCCTTTGCTCCCCGAGCTGCTGGCCGCGCTGCGCGAAGGCCGCGACGCCACAGTGCCGCTGGCCGGGGTGTGCCGGTCGGTCGTCGAGCTGATGCCGGTCGACGGTGCCGCTGTTTCGCTCCTGGTCGGGGGAAGGCACCGCATGCTCGTGCTCGCCAGCGATCCGGCGGTCGAACATCTGGACACGGTGCAGTTCAGCCTGGGCGAGGGTCCGTCTTTCGAAGCGTTCGAGACCGGCAGGCCGGTTCTGGTCCCGGACCTGTCCCAGAGTCTTCCCGCGTCGTGGCCGGTGTTCGCCACGGAAGCCGGGGCCGCCGGGTTCCGCGGCATATTCGCGTTCCCGCTGCGGCACGGGGCGGTGAAGCTCGGCTCGGTGGACACCTACCGGCGCGCCCCGGGCCTGCTCTCGGACGAGGAGCTGGCGACGATCCTGCGCGGGACCGACCTCGTGACCAGCGTGCTGCTGGCCGTGGTCTCCGAGGGACGCGCCGGGCAAGCCTGCGACGGGCTGGTCCGGGAAGGGGCCGCGGTGCACCAGGCGACCGGGATGGTGATCGCGGAGTTCACCATTCCGGCGGAGCAGGCACTTGCCCGATTGCGGGCGTACGCGTATTCCAAGGGAAGACTGCTGGACGAGGTCGCGCGCGACCTCGTCGCGCGGCGACTGCACCCGAGGGAACTCGAAGCGTGAAAAGCCGGGCGGACCGCTGGGCTGCCGGCGAGGCAGGCGTGCGGACGCCGCCGAGGAGAGGGAAGAGGCACCGATGAACGACAGGTTCGCGGGCGTGGTCGCGTCATCCAGCGAGAACGAGCTGTTGCGCGCGTTCGTGGACATGGCGGACACGCTGGTCGACCAATACGACGTGGCGGATTTGCTGCACCGGCTGGCGGAATACTGCGTCACGCTGCTCGGGGCCTCGGCGGCCGGGCTGCTGCTGGCGGACCAGCGCGGCGGACTGGAGGTCGCGGCTTCGTCGGACGAGAGCAGCCGGGCGCTGGAGCTGCTGCAGCTGCAGACCGAGCAGGGGCCCTGCCTGGACGCCTACCGCAGCGGCGAGTCCGTGCGGATCGAGGACTTGACCGGGGAGACGGCCCGGTGGCCGGTCTTCGCCCCGGAGGCGGCCGCGGCGGGATTCCGGTCCGTCCAGGCGCTGCCGTTGCGGCTGCGCGGGCAGGTGATCGGCACGTTGAACCTGTTCGGCCGCGGTGCGGCCCCGGTGTCCGGTCCGGCGCTGAGCGTGGCCAGGGCGCTGGCGGACATCGCGACGATCGGGATCCTGCAGGAGCGCGCCATCCGGCGGGGGGAACTGCTGACCGAGCAGTTGCAGTACGCGCTGAACAGCCGGGTCGTGATCGAACAGGCGAAGGGCGTGCTGGCGCATGCCGGCGGGCTGGAGATGGAGACGGCTTTCGACCGGCTGCGCGCTTACAGCCGAGGGAACAACGAGCGGCTCAGCGAGGTGGCCGGCGCGGTGGTGCGCAGCGAACTCCGGCCGGAGCAGGTTCTCGGCGGCCGCGGCGCGAACTGAGTCCCGGGCGCGAAGCGTCACCCCCGCGCGCACCGGAATCCACCCGGAACGACGCCGCCGGTCCCGCTCTGTGCACCGGAAACGCGGGCGAGCGGGTGCGGCGGCCCCAACGGACGTCTTGGCAACGCCGGGCGGCGGCGGTTACGGTGGGTTTCCCTGGCCGGGTCACGACGGGGGCCCCGCCGGGGAACGTGCAGATGCCGCGTGCCCCAGCCCCTGGCTTTCTGACATCTGCGACATGGAACCCGTGACTGTTCGGAGTGTCTGATGTCGCGTCCCTCTCCCGAAATGGCTTTCCGCGTTCCGCGCCGGGAAGCGTGCGAACACTGCGGCGAGCAGATCCCGCCCGGGAAGCTGCAGACCGCGCTCGTTCCCGATTCCTCGCGCGTCGATTCCGCCGATTTCGCCCGGCACGGCCAGCGCCTCGTCTACGCGTGCGGCGACGAGCACATGACCCTGCTGGTGGAACACGCCCGCGAGAACTGGGTCGACGGGCAGTGGTGGTTCGGCCTGCTCTGCCAGGCCAGCCGATCCGCCGCGCGGGCTTCGCTGCCCGAACTCGCCCACCGGGCCCGGCTGTCGGACGGGCAGCTCGACGCGGCACTGAAGTGGAACGCCGGCGAGGCGTGCCCGCTGCGCCGCCTTCCGGGCGGGCAACCCTGCTGACCGCCCGGCTCGTTCCCGGATTCCGGCACGCCTCGGTGATCCGGGACTCGCTTTCGAGGTCCTGCCAACGGTAGGGACGCGCCGTTGCGGGCGGGGAGGGCCGAAGGTCCCGAAGGGAAAGGCAGAGGCCCGAATCGGACAGCGGGCCGGACGCTCGCCGTTTCCGCCTGCGGATTCCAGTGTCGCCGCCGGGTCGGATCGGCGATATCCGGCGAACGGAATCCGCATCCCCGACAAAGACCATTCTGCCCGGGAATTTGACAGTTTCCGCGCGACCGAACGGAGGTTGTGCCTTTTCCCGCGACGCCCAGACTGGGGCCAGGCGGGAACGAGCGGTCCGTGCCGTTCCCGTGGCAGTGGCCCGGTGGCCGCGCGGCGGCCATCGGCGAGGTCGAGCCCATGCCGGCAGGCCGCCCGTTCGGTGCGCGGATGCCGTTCGTCGTGTCTCGCGCCCTCCGTCCGGCCCTTCCGGCGAGGCGGGAGTTGAGGAGGACGGATGAGACTCGACGGAAAGGCGGGCGCCGCACTGGCGGCGGTCGCGCTCGCGGCGACGTCGCTGGCCGGTTCGGCGTCCATGGCCAGCGACCGGGGCGGCGCCGCGCCGCCCGCGCCGGCGTGCTCGCCGAACACGACGGTGGCGACCGACGACGGACCGGTGTGCGGGATCGCCGGACCGGATGTTCGGTCGTGGGAAGGGATCCGCTTCGCCGCACCGCCAGTGGGCGACCTGCGCTGGGCCCCGCCGCGGCGGCCGGCGAAGCGGACCGAGACGTTTCCCGCGACCGCGCCCGGCAACGCGTGCCCGCAGCTGCCCGGCCTCGGCCCGGGATCGGACACCGAGGACTGCCTGAACCTGAACGTCCGGGTGCCCGCGGACGCCGGGCACGGACCGCTTCCGGTCATGGTGCAGCTGCACGGCGGCGGATTCCTTCTGCTGCAGGCGCAAAACGCGAGCCGGCTGGTGACCGAGGGCCGCGTGATCAGCGTCGAGGTCAACTACCGGCTCGGGATTTTCGGGTTCCTGGCCCACGAAGCGTTCGGCGAGCACGCGGGCGACTACGGGCTGCAGGACCAGCAGGCCGCGCTGCGCTGGGTGCAGCGCAACATCGCGAAGTTCGGCGGCGATCCGCACAACGTCACGATCTACGGCGCTTCCGCGGGCGGTTCGAGCGTGTGCGACCACACCGTTTCGCCGACCGCGGCGGGGTTGTTCCAGCGCGGCATCAGCCAAAGCGGCGAGTACAACTCGTTGCTGGGCAAAGACATCCAGTGGCAGCCGCAGGACTGCAAAGCGGAGCTGCCCGACGAGGAGCAGGCACAGCAAGCCGGGGCGCGGTTCGCCAAAGCGCTCGGGTGCGAGGCCGACGCCGGCGCTTGCCTGCGCCAGGTGCCCGTGCAGACCCTGCTGAAACAGGCGGGCAACGGGATGAAGCCGGACAGCGGCACGATCGCGCCGATCGTGAACGGGACGACGCTGCCGATGTCGCCCGGAGAAGCGTTCGAGCGGGGGAAGGTCAACGACGTGGCGCTGATGCACGGCGTGGACCGCGACGAGGTCCAGCTGCCGTCCGCTTCGACGCCGGCCGATTACGAGAAAATGGTGGCGCAGCAATACGGCGACCACGCGCAGGACGTCCGCGAGACATATCCGCTGAAGCGTTTCCCCGCGCCGGCCCCGTTCCTCGCTTTCCGGACCATCGTCGCGGATTCCAATTCGGTGTGTCCCGCGCTGGTGAACGACGAACGGCTGGCCCGGCACATCCCGGTGTACGCCTACCAGATGGACGACGCCGACGCTCCGCCGGCGTTCTTCGTCGACCGCACCAAACCGAACGGCGCGTACCACGTCTCCGAAGGGATGCTGCTGACCCCGCCGCCGGGAATGCAGCTCAACCCCAACCAGAAGGCGCTCTCCGACCAGCTGGTGGCGCAGTGGACCGGCTTCGCGCGCACCGGCGATCCCACCGTGGACGGCACCCCGAGCTGGGAGCCCTACACCGAGGACAACCCGGTCGTCATGTCGCTCAACGCCGCCGGGGACAGCCAGCTCACCACTGAGATCCCGCGTCAGCACCACTGCGGCGAACTCTGGGACTCGCTGACCCCGTTCTCCCAGCGCCGGTGAACCGCTGGTGCCGGCGGGTTTTCGCCCGCCGGCACCGGTTTCCCGTCGCGGTCAGGGCCGCCCGCCTTCGAGGCGGATGGTTTCGCCGGTGAGGAATTCGGCCTGCAGCAGCCAGAGCACCGCGTCGGTCACGTCGGCGACAGTGCCGGTGCGGCCGACGAGGGTCCGCCCGGCGGCGGTCGCGAGGAAGTCCGGTTTGGCTTCGCCCTTGGCGTCCCAGGCCCCGGAGTCGATGATTCCCGGCGACAGCGCGTTGACCCGGACCGGCGCGAGTTCGGCGGCGAGGTGCTGCGCGGCGAAGGCGACCGCCCCGTTGGTCACGCCGGTCACGACGCTCCCGCGCGCCGGCCGCCAGCCGACCTGGCCGGAGAACAGCAGCAGCGACCGCCGGATCGTGAAGTGCTTCGCGAGCAGCAACGGCCCGATGACCTTGGCGGTGAAAGCGTCGACGGTTTTGTCCCGGTCGAGTTCTCTGACCGGCACCGCGTGCGGCGAGGCCGCGGTGTTGACGAGGTGGTCGACCTCGCCGAGTTCGGCGGCCGCGGCGGCGATGGTCGCCTCGTCGCGCAGGTCGACGTGCAGCCCGCCGGGCCGATGGGACGCGACGCGCACCCGCGCGCCCTCGTCGGCCGCGGCGGCGGCGATCGCCTTCCCCAGATGCCGTCCGCCCAGCACCAGCACTGTTTGACCGGCCAGCCGGTTGCCCATGGTCCTTCTCCGTTTCGTCGGTTGCCGTGGCGGAAGTAGGCTATGGAAAAGTAACCAGGTACTTCAACGTAACCGGAACCGGAGGAATCGCCGTGCGCTACAACGTCATGTCCGCCCGCTGCCCGTCCCGGGTGGTGCTGCACCGGATCGGGGCCCGGTGGACGGTCTTCGTGGTCAACGCGCTGGAGCACGGCCCGCTGCGGTTCACCGCCTTGGCGGAGAAAATCGAGGGCGTCACCCCGAAGGTCCTGACCGAGACGCTGCGCGCGATGGAGGAGGACGGCCTGCTCGCCCGGGTCGACTACGCGGAACAACCGCCCCGCGTCGAGTACGGGCTCACCGACCTCGGCCAGTCCCTGCTGGTCCCGCTGCGCGCGGTGCGCGAGTGGGCGGAAAGCCACGTGCCGGAAATCCTCGAAGCCCGCGAACGCGCCCAGGCCGCCAGGCAGAACTGACGCCGCTTTATGGGTAGGCCGCACCCATGTGTCCCGGCCCTCCGCGTGGCAGGCTGCGGCCCATGTCGCGAGCGGGGTCAGAACCGTCCGGCGCGGATGAAGGTGCCCGGTGCTTCCGGCCTGTGGCGCAGCCGGTGGTCGACGCCGCGGTGAGCCAGCTGCGCGCCGCCGTGCCCGGCGCGGACGCGATGGAACTCGCTGCGGTCGGCAAGGGAATGGCGGACTGGCTCAGCGACCGTCTGTGCGCGTCCGCGGGCCGGGCTCTCGTCGCCCGCCTCAAGAGCGATCGCGTCGGGTTCGCTGCTTTCCTGGCAAGCGATCCGCTGCCGGACGTCCTGGTCCAGTACCCAGGCCTGGCCGAGCTTCTCTCCGGTCTCGTGCGCAACGCCGTTGCCGCCGCGGAGGAACTGCTCACCCGGCTCGACCACGACCGCGCTCTGCTGGCCAGGTTCCTCGGCAGCGATCCCGGGCGGGTCGCCACCGTGGTTTTCGGCCGGGGAGACGCTCATTGCGGCGGCCGGACTGTCAGCGAGGTCAGGTTCGGCTCCGGCACCCGGGTCGTCTACCGCCCGCGTCCGGTCGGCTTGCACGCGCGCTGGAACGACCTGCTCGCCGACCTCGCCCCGCTTCTCGGCGACCTCGCCCCGGCCGGTGCGGCGGTTCTGGAGCGCCCCGGATACGGCTGGGTCGAATACATCCCCGCCCGGCCCGCCGCCGACGTCGGCCAGTTCTACCGCAGGCTGGGCGCGCACCTCGCGTTCTTGCACGTCCTCGGCGCCACCGACATCCACGCGGAGAACGTCGTGGCGGCCGGCGGGCATCCGGTCGTGGTGGACGTCGAAACGCTCTTCCAGCCGCGCTGGACCCCGTGCACCGACGGCGGTTCCGATCCCGCACTGGAGGCACTGGAAACGTCGGTCCTGAACACTTTCGTCCTGCCGCGCCCGGTGCTCGGCCCGCACGGACGGCTGGACCTGTCCGCGTTCGGCGGCCGTCCCGGTCTGTTCCCGCAGGACCTGCCCGGCTGGGCTGACGCGGGCACCGACCGGATGCGCCTGGCCCGCGGCCCCGCCCCCTACGCCGGCGGACGGAACTTCCCGGCTCCGGACGTCGATCCGGCGGCCTATCGCAGTGATTTCCTGGACGGCTTCCGCACCGCCTACCGGTTGCTCGCCGCACACCGCGACACGCTGCTCTGCGGTCTGGACCGGTTCGCGGGCGTCGAGCTGCGGATCGTGCCCCGGGCGAGCGAGTGGTACGCCGAGATGCTCCGCGAATCCACCGAACCGGTGTTCCTGCGCGAGGTGGACGGCCGCGCGAAGGCGTTCGCCCCGCTTGACGAGGTCACCGCGTACCCGCACCTCTCCCGCTTCGCCGACGCGTCGCGGGCGGATCTGCTTGCCGGGGACATTCCGTATTTCGCCGCTTCGGCCGACAGCCGTGCTGTCCGGACCACTTCCGGGACCTGGCTGCCGGAAGTGATGGAGACCGACGGTCTCACCGCAGCACGAGCGAGGATCGCCAGCCTGGGGGAGCGGGACCTCCGCACCCAGGTGTGGTTCGCCGAGGTCGCGATCGCCACGATGACGCCGTTCGCCGGGCACCGCCTGCTCCCGGGGCACCAGGCTGACGTCGAGACGCCCGATCCGGCACGCGTGCTTGACCTGGCAGTGGGCATCGGCGACGAGTTGCTGCGGCGGGCGAGCGCTGATGCGGTGCGGATCAACTGGCCCTCGCTGGAAATCGCCGAGGACGGCGGCTGGTGCGTCCGGCAGATGGGCGCTTCGCTGGGCAGCGGGTATTGCGGAGTGGCACTGTTCCTCGCTGAGCTGGGAAAGATCAGCGGCCAGGACCGGTTCCTCGACGCCGCGGCCCGCGCGGTCCGGCCTCTGCCCGGTCTGCTCGAACTGCTGGACGGCTACGCGTCGCTGGCGGTCGGCGTCGGGCCGGGCGCGTTCACCGGTGCCGGAGGAATCGCCTACACCGTAGCGAGGCTGGCCGGCCTGCTGGCGGATTCCGCTTTCGACAGCCTGGTTCCGGCAGCCTTGCGGGCGACCGCGACGGCGGCCCGGGCCACCGATGCGGCGGATGTCGCCGACGGCGTGGCTGGGGCCTTGCTCGCCGTCTCGGCGGTGGCAGCTGACACTGGCTCGTCGGAAGCGGCTGCGCTCGTCGAAGAGCTGGGCGCGCGGCTTGCTGGGCTTCCTCCGCTGCCGACGGCGGGATTCCTGTTCGGCCGGGCGGGGGTGACGCGGGCCTTGCGGCTGGCCGGTCGTGTTTCGCCCGGCGGCGAAGGCCCGACGACCGGGCTGGGCTGGTGCACGGGTCTGGCCGGTCTCGTCCTCGCGGATCCCGGCCAGCGCCTGGCCGAGCAGTTCCGGGCCGCGCTGGAGCGACGGGTCCCGTCGCCCGATCATTCGCTGTGCCACGGAGAACTCGGCGTCCTCGACGCGGCCAGGGCGATCGGCGCACCGGTCCGGCTCCCGCGCGGGGAACTCGCCTGCGGGACCCCGGGCGCCGTCCCGTCGCCGGGCCTGCTGCCCGGCCTGGCCGGAATCGGCCACGGCCTGCTGCGGCTCGGGTTCGCCGGCCGGGTCCCGGCGCTTTCCCTTCTGGAGCCGGGGGCAAGGTCCTGAAACACCCTGAGTGAATCCATCGGAAAGGAGAACCGGAAATGCACGAGGACGTCCAGCCCGCACCGGGAGCGGAGGAAACCGCCGCCGAGGCCGAACGGGCTCTGCCCGCCTGGCAGCGGCAGTGGGTGCGCTCGGCGGTGCTGACCGGGATGACCGTCGGCGCGGTCGCGGTGGCGGCGATGGCGGGCGATCCGAGCACGGTCGCCGGGCTCGGCTGAAGCGGACGGCGCGAGGCCGGGGCGGTCCGCGGGGGAGGGGTTCGCATCAGTTCCGGAGGCCGGGTGTCCGCTGCGGGCGCCCGGCCTCCGGAACGAAGAGCGTGCCCGGTTCGCGCACGAGCTGCGCGGGAAGCAGGTGCGCGCCGTCAGACCAGCCGAGCCTGCCCGGCGGGACGAGCCGCTTAAAGCCGCGCGTGGGAAGCGGCTGTGGTTCAGAGTGTGCCTGGCGGGACAAACCGCCGAAAATCGGGCGCGGGAGACGGCCTCGGCTCAGCCTGGCGCCGAATCGCCCAGCACCGCCGTCGCGTACTCGCACAGCGTGGTCCGGTCCGGGGCCTGGGTTTTCGCCAGCAAGCTCGCCACGTGCTTCTCCACGGTCCGCACCGAGATGTGCATCCGCTGCGACAGCGCCCGGTTGCCCAGCCGCTCCGGCATCAGCTGCAGTACCTCGAACTCCCGCCGGGTCACGCCGATGCCGCGCAGTTTCGGCGGGATGCGTTCGGTGCCGGAGTTGTGGTAGCGCACCGGGGCGCCCGTCCGCCGCAGCAGGGAACGGCAGGCCCCGGCCAGCACGTCGACGCTTCCGTGGAAGTAGTTCTCCGCGTCGGCGAGCCACTGGCCGGGTTTGCCCCAGCTGTCGGCGAGCGCGGCTTCGGACACCAAGCGCAGGGCGAGATGCCGCGCGGTCGGGAAGACCGCGGAAGCGGCGACGGCGGTGTCCATCTCCCGCTCGGCGGCTTCCGGCCGACCGGCACGGCCGTGGTGCACTGCGCGGGCGAAACCGAGGAATTGCCGGTTCCAGCGCATCCGGCCGACTTGGGTGCCTGCCGCCTGTTCCGTTCCGGCCGGATCGCCGGTGCCGTCCACGGCGTCCAGCAAATGGACTAATCCGAAAGTACCGGAGAAGTGGAAATAGGCTTCCAGTCCGCCGTATTCGGCCGTCAATTCGGCGGACCGGGCCCGTGCGCCTTCGCGATCTTCGGTGAGCAATGCGCAGAACAGTTCGGCCAATCCTTTGGCCAGCGGCGCTTCGCGGGAGTTTTCGCCGCCGGCGGCCCGGAATTCCCGCAGCGCGGTCCGCATCTCCTGGCAGCGGCCCCGGTGGGCGGCGAGCACGGCGCGCAGCATCAGCGCGTACCGGATCACCGAATGCAGCCGCAGCCGCCCGCATTCGGCCAGGCTCGCGGTGAGGATCCGTTCGGCCTGGCCGTAGTCCGCGCGCAGGATCGCGGCGTAGGCGAGGTTGGCGTAGACGTTGCTGGCCAAGGTGATGCAGCCGGACCGCAGCGTCTCGCGGTAGGCGTATTCGAGCGCGGAGACGTCGCCGTCGGCGAGCCAGGCGTTCGCGCCCAGTCCGATGAGGCCGTGGTTGCGCCAGGTGGTCAGCTGGTGTTCGGTGCCCAGTGCCAGCGTGCGCCGGTAGCCTTCGTCCGATTCGGCCAGCGAACGGCCGCGGGTGCTGAAACCGATTGCGTACCAAGCCTTGCAGGCCGTCTCGGGATCCTCCGCCGGATCGACGCCGCGGATCGCCCGCCGGGCCAGTGCTTCGCTGCGGCTGACGTGCCCGGCGTCCGCGCCGGTGCGGCACGAGGTGAGGTAAGCGTCGACGACGTCGATCGCCGCGGTTCTGGTCTCGGGCGACTCCGGCGGGAGCAGGGCGCGCGCGGCGGCGACCTGGCGCACGCCGTCTTCCCACCGGCCGGCCACCTGCGCCGCCCATGCCATCCGGACCTGCTGGCGGATCTGGCTTTCGGTGTCCCACAAGGGATTTCCCAGCCGCAGTTCGGCGGCGACCTCGGCGGCGCGGTCGAACTGGCCGTCTTCGGCGAGCGCGGTCAGCAGGGCTTCGAGCAGCTCCCCGCGCGGCTCGCGCCAGCGGTTTTCCCCGGACAGCATGTCGAGCGCGTTGTCCAGGACCGCGACCGCGGTGGCCGGTCCGCCCGCGTGCAACGCGCGGCGGGCCGTTTCCAGGTACAGCCGGGCGGCGGCGGGCAGGTCGCCGCCGCGGCGGTGCAGATCGGCGGCGAGGTGGCACCAGGAGCCGGGCAGCCCCGGGTACAGCTCGGCGATCGCGCTGGCGACCCTTTCGGACAGGGTGACCTGATCGGCCGGGGTGGTGAGCGACAGCAAGGCTTCCTCGGTCAGCGGATGTTCGAAGGAGTACCAGCCGGGAGTGCCGTCGCCGCCGGTCAGCAGGCGTTCGGCGACCGCGGCGCGGACGTGCGCCAGCAGGGTCCGGTCGTCGAGGCCGAGGCAGCGTTGCACCACCGGCAAAGGAAAAGTCCGGCCGACGATCGCGGCGACCGACAGCAGCCGCATCCCGTCCGGGCCGAGTTGCAGCGCCCGCTGTTCCACCGCTTGCACGAGGCTGAGCGGCACGCGTTTTCGCTTCCCTCCCACCAGTTGCCAGCCGGCGGGACGGCGCACGAGATCCTTCGTGGACACCGCGTACCGGGTGAGTTCCGCGGCGGCGAAGGGATTCCCGCGGCTTTGCGAGTACAGGTGCTCGGCCGCCGGCGCGCTGACGTCGCCGGGCGGGCAGCCGAGGATCGAGGCGACCAGTTCGGCCACCCCGGCGCGGTCGAGCCGGTCGAGTTCGACCGGGGTCGCGTCGCCGCGCTGGGCCAGGGTTTTCACCAGTTCCGCGGCCGCGGACGCGCCGACGCGGACGGTGGCCAGCACCAGCACCGGCTGCTCGCGCAGGTTCGAGGCGAGATAGTCCAGCACCGCCAGGGTTTCCCGGTCCGCCCAGTGCAGGTCGTCGACGACCAGCAGGCAGCCCCGGTCGCGGCCGAACCACGACGTCAGCCGCAGGATCGCCTCGGCGAGCACGAGCAGCGACGTCTCCCTCGGCTCCGGCCGCGCCCAGTCCGGCACCAGCCGCCCGAGCGCGGGAAGGTAGGGCGCGAGCAGTTCGTCGTCCGGGCTGCGTTCGGTGCGCGCCAGCGAAAGCAGCGCTTCGGCCAGCGGACGGAAGGGGATCGCCGGACCTGTCGAACTGGCCCGCCCGCGCACGGCCACCATGCCCGCCGCGCGTGCCTGTTCCGCGACCGCTTCCGCCACCGAGGTTTTCCCGATCCCTGGTTCGCCGGTGAGCACGACCATGGCCCCGCGGGACGCTTTCGCCGCGTTCAGGAACCCGGCCAGCCCGGCCAGTTCGCTCTCCCGTCCGATGAGCATTTCCACCCCTTCAGCCGAACGGCTCGCGGGCGACGGCTTTCGCCCGGTGCCGGTCTGCTCCCCCGGGGCGGAATGCTATACGCAGGCGCCCGCTTTCGTGGGGGCAGAAATACCGCCGTTCCACCTTGTGGCGCAATTGTGCGCACGGCCTGAAATCGTTTAGTCACAGCCGGAAACATTCTTAGGCGCCCGCAGTGGACGGACGGCGACTCTTTGGGTGCGCAGCACCCATGCGCCCGCCGCCCCCGCCGGGAAAGAGTGGAGCGGCCGGGAACGACCCCGGCCGGGAAGGAGGTCGTTTCGCCATGAGGCCGAACCGGCGCTCTTTCCGCGGAACCGGGCCCGCCCGGCGGGAATTCCCGCCGATCCGGAAAAACCGGACCAATGCGGCAGGTGTGCGATGACCGCGACCGCCGCCCCAGCGGTATTGGCCGACGGCGGGCTCAGCCAGGGCGAAGCCGATCTGTCGTGCAGTTACGCCGCGGTCCGCACGCTGCGCCGGCTGGGCCGCACTCCGGCCGAACCCGCTGGGATCGCGCGGTTCCTGCGGTCGCGCCGCAACAGCGACGGCGGGTACACCTGGCAGCGCGGCCTGCCCTCGGACGGCTGGGCCACCTACTGCTGCACCCGGGCGTTGCGGGATCTCGGCGAGGAAATCGACGAACCCGCCCGGGTCGCCGAATGGGTTTCCGGCACCGGCACCGTCGAGGGCGGGTTCGCACTCGCCGCCGGCCGCCCGCCGGACGTATGGGCGACCTGGTGCGCCACAAGGACTTTGGTCGAGATCACCGGTGCCGCCGCGCCGGAACCGACGCGGCACGCGGGCTGGCTGGCCGCGCTGCAAGGCCCGGACGGCGGCCTCGCCTGGCAGCCCGGCTCGAACACCTCGGACGCCCGTGCCTGCTACTACGGCGTGCGGGCGTGGCGGGCGGTGACGGCCGCGCCGCTGCCGTGGCGCACCGGGCCGCTGGTGTCGTGGCTGTGCGAACAGCAGGCCGTCGAAGGCGGCTTCCGGTTCGCGCCTGGTTCGGCCGTCTGCCTGTGGGCGACCTTCCGCGCGGTGCTGACCTTGCGCGTCCTCGGCGCGCAACCGCCCGATCCGGCCGGTGCGCTCGCGTGGATCGGGGACCGGCGGCTGCCCGGCGGCGGCTACGAACGCTGGCCCGGCTACGGCCGTTCCGACGTCTGGGCGTGCTTTTCCGCGGTCGGCGCGCTGACCGCGCTCGGCCACGACCTGCCTGCCGCGGAAGCGGACGCGGTGGCCGAAGCGCTGGCGCGGTGCCGGCTTTCGGGCAGCGGCTACACCTACCGGAGCCCGGACGCGGCGGGGGACAGCCTCGCCACCGCGGCTGGCCTGCTCACGTCAGTCCGTTCCGGTTCCCCCGCACCGGGATTGGTCCGCTGGCTGCGGGACGCGCAGCCGGCCGCCGGGGACGGCGTGGTCTACATGCCGGGCCAGGATGCGGAAGTCCGGTGCACGCAATGGACTTTCGAGGCGTTGCGGGCGAGCGGGCACCGGCTGGACGAACTCCGCCTGCGCCGGTGGATCGCGCGGCTGCAGAACCCGGACGGCGGGTTCGCGCAGTGGCTCGGCCGCGGCTCGGATCTCGTCGCCACCACCGCCGCGGTCGAACTGGCCGACCGGCTCACCGGCGGCCGTCCCACCGCGATCCTCGACGGCGCGCGAGCTGTCGCGTTCGTGACCCTCTGCCGCGACAGCGGCCTGGCCGACCCGGCTTCGGCGGGCACCGCGGCGGCGAGCGCTGCCGCACAGGCCGCGCGGGTGCTGCACCTGCTCGGCGCTCGCCTTGCGGCGGCGAATCTGCACGCCGGGCTGGCCTGTTACGCCCGGGCGGGCGGCGGCTACGCCGCGACCGCGCTCGGGCTTCCCGATCTCGCCACCACCTACCAGGTCGTGCGCACCGACCAGTGCCTCGGCCGCGAGTCCGACCGCGCCTGCGTCGCCCGGTTCCTCCTCCGGGTCGAACTGGGCGGCGGGCATTACGCCTGGAGCCCGCGCTCGCGCACGGTGGCCGGGCCGCTCGCCGACTGCCTCGGCGGGCTGCTGCGGGCCTGGCTGACCGATCCGGCGGCGCTGCTGCCGCCGCTGAACCTGTGAACCGGAAAAGGACCGGAGGGAGACCGGACCGGCATTCGCTCCTGCCGCAGTGCGTCGGCGGGGCATCGCATTCCGCTCAGCACCGGGAAGGGAGCAACGGGTGAGTACAGTGCACGAAAGCACCGCGGAGGGCAAGAAGAAGTCGCTTGCCGACATGTTGGCCCGTGCACGCGCCAAGATCACCGACGGACCGCGTCCCCGCCAGGACCGCGGCAACGTGCCGCTGTCGTATTCGCAGGACACGTTGTGGGTAGTGGACCAGCTCGCCACCGGAAAATCGACCTACAACGTCGCCTTCCTGTTCCGCCTCGAAGGCGAACTGGACGCCGACGCGCTCACCGAGTCCTTCGCGAGCATCGTCCGCCGCCACGAGGCGCTGCGAACCTATGTGCTCGAAGAGAACGACGAGTTCTTCCAGGGGATCGTCGAAAACCCCGAGATCGTCGTCCCGCGCTCGTCGGCGCCCACGGAGGCGCAGGCCCGCCGGATGCTCGACGAACTCGCCGAGGTCGGGATGACGCTGACGGAATTCCCGCTGTGGCGCGCGGATCTCGTGCGGGTCCGCCCCGATCTGCACTACTTCGGCCTGGTCGTGCACCACATCGTCTTCGACGGGGTGTCGACCGCGATCTTCTTCGAGGAACTGGAAAAGGAATACAACGCGCGCCGCGCCGGAACCGTGCCGCTCGTCGAACCTCCCGCCGTCCAGTTCGCCGATTTCAGCGAATGGCAGCGCAAGCAGATGCGCGCCGGCGCCTGGCAGGCCAGCGCGGACCACTGGGCGGAAGCGCTGCGCGACGTCGAGGTGATGGACATTCCCGGCGACCGCCCGCTGCCGCCCGCGGTGACCTACCTCGGCCGCGCGGTGGTCCAGACCTGCGAGGGCCTGGCGACCCAGGCCAACCGGCTCGCCTCGTCGCTCGCGACCACCCCGATCACCGTCTACGCCACCGTGATGGCCTGCCTCTACCACCGGTATTCGGGGTCCGGCGACGTCGTTTTCGGCATGCCCAGCGCGAACCGCGCCGAGGTCGAATGCGAGCGCACCCTCGGTTTCTTCATCAACATGCTGCCGCTGCGGTTCCACCTCGACCCGGACGAGACGTTCCAGGAAACGCTCAAGCGGGTCCAGCAACGGCTGCGCGGCGCGCAGGCGCACGGCTATCTGCCGCTGGAGCAGATCGTCGCGAGCGCGCAGGTGCGGCGCGATCCGTCGCGGTCCACGTTGTTCCAGTACACGCTGACGATGAACGAGTGGACCGAGCCGATGCGGCTGGACGGGATCTCCGCGACCGAGGTCGAGGTCCCCACCACGCAGGCGAAGTTCTTCCAGCAGTGGACGATCGCGCGCAGCGGCCCGGACCTCGAGGTGCACACCGTCTACAACACCGACATCTTCGACCGGGCGACGATCGAAACCATGCAGCGGGTGTTCGTCTGGCTGCTGCGCGGCGCGATCGCCGAACCGGACGTCAGCATGCGCGAATTGTGGGCGCGCGACACCGAATCCCGCCGGGTCCAAGCCCGGCTCGGCATCGGCACGCAGGCGCCTGCCCCGACTGGCAATGTCTTCGCGCGGTTCTGCCGGGTCGCCGACGAGCACGCGGACCGGCTGGCCGTCAGCACTCCAGGGAAAGATCTTACGTACCGGGAATTGCGCCAACGGGTGGACGCGCTTCGCGGCTATTTGGCGGAAGCCGGAGTCCGCGCGGGCGACCGGGTGGGCGTCGCGCTGGAACCGTCGGCCGATTTCTCGGCGACGGTCCTGGCGCTGCTCGCGCTCGGCGCGGTCTACGTGCCGATCGACGCGATGAACCCGCGCGGCCGGATCGAGGCGATCATCGACGACGCCGACCTGCGCTGCGTGGTATGCGACGCGACGACAGCTGGGATCTCACCAGGCGCGGAATGCCGGTTGCCGGTCGACGCGCCGGTTCCGGCGAACCTGCCCGAACCCGCGCGCGGCGGGAACGACGTCGCCTACCTGATGTACACCTCGGGCAGCACCGGCAAGCCGAAAGGCGTGCTGATCACCCACGACAACATCCTCGGCTTCATCCGGAACGTCCAGACGCTGTTCGAACTCAGCCCGGCCGATCGCGTGCTGGGCTACGCGTCCTGCGGGTTCGACGTGTCGGTGTTCGAGATGTTCGGTGCGCTGCTGAGCGGGGCGTCGCTGCACGTCGTGCCGTCGGTGATGCGGCTGAGCATGGCGGAGGTCCAGCAGTTCCTGGAAGACCACCGGGTCACCGTGACCGACCTGCCGCCGTCGGTGATGAAGCTGCTCGATCCGGCTCCGCTGCACGACCTGCGCATCGTGTTCGTCGGCGGCGAGGCCTTCTCGCACGAGCTGGTGCGCGCGTGGGGCAAGGGCAGGCGCATTTTCAACGGCTACGGCGTCACCGAATGCACGGTCACCAGCGTCGTCGAGGAGCTGGAAGAGCCGCTGCCGCCGGCCGGGCTGCCGATCGGCGGGCCGATGGACAACCACGTCGCGTACGTGCTGGACGAGCACAACCGGCCGGTGCCGCAGGGCGTCATCGGGCAGCTGGCGCTCGGCGGGGTCGGGCTGACGCCGGGCTACTGGCGCCGCGACGAGGACAACCGGGAGAAGTTCGTCCCGGATCCGGTCGGGCCCGATCCGTCCGCGCGGGTGTATCTGACCGGGGATCTGGTACGGCACAACGGGGACGGCCGCCTAGTGTACGTCGGGCGGCGGGACCGGCAGGTCAAGATCAACGGGGTGCGGATCGAGGTCGGCGAGATCGAGAGCGTGCTCCGCGCCGCCGAGGGGTTGCGCAACGTCCACGTGCAGGTCCGCCAGGACGGGGAGCAGAAGCGGATCGTCGCCTACTGCGCGACCGGCGGATCGCGGCAGGCGAGCGAAAGCTCGCTGCGGGAGTACTGCCGCAAGCGGCTGGTGTCCACGATGCAGCCGTCCACCTTCGTGCTGCTGGACGAACTGCCGATCAACGGCAGCGGGAAGATCGACGAACGAGCGCTGCCGGACGCCGATTACACCGTGGAATCCGCGCCCGCGGAAGCGCTCACCGAGCTCGAACGGGCCATGCTGGCCGACGCGTTCGGCCCGATCCTCGGCCGCACCGATTTCCCCAAGACGGCGAGCTTCTTCGACCTCGGCGGCACGAGCCTGCAAGCGGCGCAGCTGGTTTCGAAGATCAAGAAGCTGTTCTCGGCGACGATCTCGCTCGCCGCGTTCTTCAACGATTCGAGCGTGCAGAGCATGGCGCTGGAGGTCGAACGGGCCCGGCTGGCCTCGCTGCCGGCGGAGGAACTGGAAAAGGCGATCGCCGGGATGACCGAAGAGGAAGTCGCCCGGCTGCTGGCCGGCGAATGAGTGCGAGCGCATCCGGAAAGGAGGAGAGATGGACGGGGACGGCAAACGCCTGAGCAGCTATCTCAGCGCGAGGTCCGAGGCGCCGGGCGGGCCGGGACTGGTCGAGCTGAGCCGGTCGGCTCCCGGCGCGAAGAGCCTGCTGTTCGCGCATCCGGTCGGCGGCAGCCTGCTGACCTACCAGCCGCTGGTGCGGCGGTTCCCGGATTACCGCTGCTGGGGCCTGGAATCGTCGCGGGAAGTGGTCGACAGCGGCGAACCGACGGAGTCGATGCAGGATCTCGCGCGCCGCTACGCCGGGGTCCTCGACGAGCACTGCCCGGACGTCGACCTGGTCTGCGGCTGGTCGTTCGGCGGCGCGCTGGCCTGGGAGATCGCCAATCTGCTTGCCGCGCGCGGGAAACGGCCGAAGGTGGTGCTGCTCGATTCGACGTGGTCGACGGTCGAGTACGAGGAGTCGACCCCGGCCGAGGAGCTGGAATGGTTCGTCCGCGACGCCTTGCGCTCAGGCGGGCACGACGGCGAGTTCCCAGCGGGCAGCGCGGCTGAGGCAGCCGAGATCGTCGGCATGGACGAGGAGACCTTCTCCGAGCGCCTCCGGATTTTCGGGCACAACAGCCGTCTTCTCCGCAAATGGCGGCCGACGCCGGGAGATCTGGATGTCGTGGTGGTGCGCGCGGCGGAGTCGTACAAACGGGATTGGCGCACGGTGTCCTCAGGCGAGGTCGAGTTCCAGGAGTTGCCCGGCGAGCATTACGGCCTGCTGCGGAACGCCGACACCCTCGCCACCATCGAAAAGATCATCCGGAGCGCGCTGGATCTCCCGGCGAGCAGGCCGGAGGTCGGCACCGGCGCCGGGCCCGAACTGCACGCGTCGTTGAAAGAGCTGGTCGAGACGCCGCACTGGCGCGATCTTGTTCTCCGCGCCCGGAAAATGGAACCGGAAGCGATCGCCGAGGCCTACCGGGAACTCGGCAGGCGCGGGCTGCTCACGCCGGACTGGCCGGTCGAATTCGGCGGCTCCGGCCTGCCGACCAAGGTCGGGATCGAGCTGTTCGAACAGTTCATCGCCACCGGGCTGCCGGACCTGGTGTACGCGCTCACCGTGCAGATCGTCGGCTACTTCGTCCTGAAATCCGGTTCCGACCGGTTGAAACACGACCTGCTCCCGCGAATCAGCCGGGGCGAGGAATTCGCCACGGTGCTCTACAGCGAGCCGCGAGCGGGCAGCGATCTCGCGTCGCTGCGCGCGCGGGCGGAACGCCGAGGCGACGGTTACGTCCTCAACGGCGTCAAGGTGTTCAGCATCTACAGCCACATCTCGGGTTCGGCGCTGGTGGCCGCGCGCACCGGGGACGACGGCCACAAGTACGACGGCATCACGCTTTTCGTCATCGACCTCGCGGCGGAGGGCGTGACTGTCGAACTGGTCGAGACCATTCAGCCCGAGCAGATGTGCCGGGTACGGCTGCGGGACGTCGAGGTCGAAAGCTGGCGCCGGATCGGGGAGGAGGGCCGCGGCTGGGCGTTGCTCGACGGCGCACTGGCCATCGAGCGCACCGGGATCGACCACGTCGTCCGGGCGGCGCGGTGGCTGAAAGCCTTGCGCGCGGCGGCGGTCGGCCCGGACGAGCTGCAATTGCTCGAAGGACAGGTCGAATGCGCGACGACCGTCGCCCGCGCGGCCACGGAGGTGTTCCTCCGCCCGGACGCGACCGCGACGGACACCGCGGTGGCGAAGCTGTACACCAGCGAGACGTGCCAGCAGGTCGGGCACGAGGTGCTGCGCCGCTGGCGGACGCTCCGGACCGGGCCGCACGACGGCCTGGTCCGCGAGGAACTGGTGTCCGGGCTGACCGAATCTCCCGGGCTCACCCTGTCGGCCGGTTCGTCGGAGATCATGCTGTCGACGCTTTCGGTGGACCTCAAAGAGGACTGTGCCACCCGGTGCCGGGAGATCCTGCACCGGTTCGGCGGGGAACTCGCCGCCACCGTCGTCGAGGTGCTCGAACCGGTCGGTGCCGCGATCAAGGCGAAACCGCTGTTCAGCTACTCGGCCGACCGCCGCGCGGCGTTGGCGGGAACGCTGGCGGAACTGGGCTTCGACCAGGTGGAGACCCCGGAGGAGGACGGCGGGCTCGGCCTCGGGCTCGCCGTCGGCTGCTCGATCAGCCTGAGCCTGGGGTACCTCGGGTTCGAGAACGCCTACCGTCCGCCCGGCGAGCCCGGGTCGCGCGAAGGCCGGGTGCGGCACGCGGCGTACGTGCTGGGTCTCGGCATCGGACTGTTCCGGACCGCCTGGGAACACGCTGCCGGCCGCGAGCAGTTCGGCCGCAAGCTGGCCGACATCGACGCGCTGATGTTCCCGCTCATCCGTTCCTACGCCGAACTGCACGCGGTGAGCATCCGGTTGCAGGAGATCGCGGACACCCTGCCGGAGCTGGACGACGCGGCGCTCCGGCGGTTCGAACTGGTCGAGCAGGACGCCGCGGTGCGCGCGGTCCGCGCCTCGATGCAGGTGCTGGGCGCGCAGGGCATCACGGAATGGTCGGTCGCCTCGCGGTTCTACCTGCGGTGCGCGGAGAACCTCGGGCTCGCTGCCTGACTTTCACGCAAAGGAGACGTTTTCATGCGAGTCGCCCTCGATGTTTCCGAGGCCCCGGACGGGGCTTCACCGGAGATCTACGACGAATCGCTGTACTCCGCCCACGACATGCACGCCGTATGGCAGCGGATGCGTGCCGAGGGAGGCCTGCACCGGCAGCGGACTCCGGACGGGCAGCAGTTCCTCGCGGCGATGCGGCACGCCGACGTCAAAGCGGTTCTGGGCGACCACAAGACGTTCTCCTCGGCCTACAGCACCATGCTCAGCGTGCGCGGCGACGGGGACGTCGCGGCGGGGGCGGCGATCCACCTCACCGACCCGCCGCTGCATTCCGAGCTGAAGCGCGTTTTCGCCCCGCTGATGACGGTGCCGGCCACGCAACGGCTCCAGGCGGGGATCGAGGCGCGCATGCGCGAACTGTTCGACGCCGTCCGCGGCAAGGAGACCTTCGACTTCTGCGAAGAGATGATCACCTTGCCGATGACGATCACCGGCCCGCTGATGGGCATTCCGGAGAGCGAATGGCCGGTCACCGGCCGGGCGACGGTCCGCGCGATGGGCGGAGCCGACGTTCCGCGCTCCGAGCGGCAGCGCCGGATCGACCTTTTCGAGGCCCACACGACGATCATGACCGTACTCGGCGAGGTGCTGGAATCCGGTCCGCCCGAGGATTCGGTGAGCGGCCGGTGCCCGCTCGCCGCCGACGTGGTCGGGGACCCGGGCCGCGACGTCGCGCTGCTGAACGCGTACGCGTTCCTGATGGGGGCCAATCCGACGGTGCCGCAGACGATCAACCAGATCCTGATCCTGCTGGCCGGCGACGGCGACCTCTGGTCGTGGTTCGCCCGCCAGGAGCGCACGGACCAGCGGTTCGCGGACGAGGCGCTGCGCTGGGCGAGCCCGATCAACCACGTTTTGCGGCGCGCGACGGCCACTACTACGCTCGCCGGAACCGAGGTCCGGGCGGGGGAATTGGTCACCGCCTGGCCCGCCTCGGCCAACCGGGACGAGGAGGTATTCCCGGAACCGTTCAGGTTCGTCCCCGACCGTTCCCCGAACCGGCATCTCGCGTTCGGGCTCGGCGTGCACCGGTGCGTCGGCCAGCACGTGGCCGTCGCCGGGTTGAAGACGTTTTTCGATCTGTGGCGGGAAAACGTGCGGTCCTTCTCCCTCGCGGGGCCGCCGCGGCATCTCGTCTCGAACTTCTTGAACGGCGTCGTGCGCCTGCCGCTGGCGGTCCGCTGGAACTAGGCCGGACGGGGAGACGGGGATGCCGCGAAAAGGAGGACTGATGAGCGAACTGGTGACGCGCGTGGCCGGACCGGAAGACTGGCCCGCGCTCGACGAGTTCTTCGGGCCGAAAGGGCTCGTCGAATACTGCTGGTGCATGTATTTCCGGCTGGGTTCGAAGGATTATTCCGCGTGCCGCCCGGCCGCGCGCCGGGAGTCGCTCGGCGAACTGGTCCAGGGCGGGGAACGGGTCGGCGTGCTCGGCACGGTCGACGGCGTCCCGGTCGGCTGGCTCGGCGCGGGCCCGCGGCTCGGGTTCCCACGGCTGCAGCGGTCCCGCGCGGCGAAACTGCTCCCGGGCGACGACCCGGAACGGATCTGGTCGATCGTCTGCGTCTACCTGGCGCGCGAGCACCGGCACCGCGGCCTGCTCCGGCAGCTGATCGACCGCGCGGCCGAATGGGCGCGCGAGGAGAAGGCAGACCTGATCGAGGCGTACCCCGAGGACGACCGGGACCCGGCGTCCGGCTTCGACCCCTACAGCTTCCACGGCCGGGTCAGCACCTTCGAGGCGTGCGGGTTCGCCGTCGTCGAACCCCGGCTGCAGCGCAGAGCACTGGTGCGAAAGGAACTCCGGTGACCGTCCACGAAATGCTCCCGCTCGAACCGTTTCTCAACAACCAGGCGGCGACTACGCCGGACAACCTCGCCGACGGGCGGCTGAACGTCTGGCGGAACTCGATCCCGGCGCAGCCGGGGCCGCTGGAGCGGGTCGTCGACGGCGTCCCGCTGCGCAGCACCCGGCTGGACGGGAGCGGCCCGGACAACCTGGTCTGCTCGGGCCAGTGGATCGAGGTCCCGCGGCGGCGCTGGGACTGGCTGTACGTCATCGGCTGCGGCGAGCGGCGCGTCCGGGACTACGTGACCTGGCATTTCGCCGACGGATCGGCGAGCCGCGACCGGTTCGAGCTCTCCGATCTGTGGGAGGGCCGGTCGGACTACGGCGAGGAATTCGCGCTGCGCACCGACACCATTCATTATCCGCAGCACGTGCAGGAACGCATCGGCATCACCCTGTGGTGCCAGCGCGTCCCGGTCACCAGGAGGCAGCCGCTCTGCGCGCTTTCGCTGCCGGAGAACCCGGCGGTGCATTTGTTCGCGATGACGCTGCTCGGCCGCTGAACCACTGTTTCGGAAAGGTTTTCGGCATGCTACGACAACGCGGCTGGGACGGTGCGACGGGCACCTACCCGCAATGGTACGAGGATCCGTTGAGCTGCCTGCAGACCACGGTCGGCAGCATTCTGCTGGAGCACGGCCTGCGCCCGGTCGAGGTGCTCGGCCTCGCGTGCGAATTCGCGTTCGCGCCCGAGGACACTATGTGCGAGGAGTTCTACCGTCCCGCGCAAAGCAGCCGAGGCGTGGCGGCCGATCTGTGCCCCTATCACGACGTGGAATCGGAATGGACGTCGGGAAGGAATGCCGGCGACCTGGTCGAAGTGATCGAAAAGCATTCGAGCGTGATCGTCGCGGTGGACAATTACCATCTCCCGTTCCGCCCCGCTTACCACGACGTCCACGCCGCGCACCTCGTCGTGGTCCCGGCCTGGCGGAAGTCCGGCGGGGAAACCGAGTTCTACGTGTCCGACGCGCAGCCGCCCCGCTTCCAGGGGTGGCTGCCCGCCGAGCACCTGGTGAACGCGTGGACCTCCGGCAATCCGGCCGACCACCAGGACGTCTTCTTTTCCAGCAGCGAAATCGCGGGGCGGCTGCTGACGGTTCGCGTGGATTCCGAGCCGGGGGTGCTGACCGCGGACGATTTCGGCCGGGCGCTCACGGGCAATCTCGAGCGCTGGAACCTCGGCGCGGCAAGCGAATCGGACCGCGTGTGGACCGGCGGGGCCGGGGTGCGGCGGTTCGTGCAGCGGCTGCGGGAACGCAGCGGCGACCCGGCGGAACTGCGGCCCGCTTACACGTTCGGCTGGGCGATGCAGGCACAGGCGTTCCTGCACGGCCGCCTCGCGCAGGAGTTCGCGCGCCGGACGCGCCTGCCGTATCTGTCCGGGATCGCCGCGGCCGCGGACAGCGTGCTGTCGGCGTGGTCGAACCTGCGCTTGCTGAGCGCGCACGCGGCGGAACTGGCGCGGGTGCCGGAATTGATTCAGCGCCGCGGCGACGAATTGGTGCACGCGTACGAGCAATTGGCTGTCGAATGGCGGCTCGCGCTGTCGAGAGGGTGGGCTGAGGCCAGATGAGTGCCGGAAGCGGTGGGGAGCTGGCGCTCGCCGGCGGGGAACCGGTCCTGCCGTCGCTCGCGCCGGTGGACTGGCCGAGGACGACCGACGCGGACCGGGCCGCGGTGCTCGCGGTGCTGGAGTCGAACGTCCTCGTGTCCGACCGGGAGGGGCTGACCGCGGTCGAGCGGCTGGAACGGTCCTGGGCCGAGTTTCTGGGCGTGCGCCGCTGCGTCGCCGTCAGCAACGGGACCACGGCGATCGAACTCGCGCTCCTCGCCCACGGCGTGGGCCCGGGCGACGAGGTCGTGGTCCCCGCGCTGACCTTCGTCGGGACGGCGATGGCGGTGACGCACGTCGGCGCGACACCGGTGTACGCGGACGTGGATCCGGTCACCTTCACGATGTCGCCGCGCAGTTTCGGCGCGGCGATCACCGAACGCACCAAGGCGGTCGTCCCGGTCCATCTGCACGGCCTCAGCGCGGACATCGCGGCCATCACCGACCTCGCGCGCCGCCACGGCTGCGCGGTGATCGAGGACGCCGCGCAGGCGCACGGAGCCCGCTATCACGGCGTCCCATGCGGTGCGTTCGGGAATACGGCCACTTTCAGCCTGCAGATGACGAAAAACCTCCCGACTTGCGGTGAGGGCGGCCTCATCGTCACCGGTGACGACAGTTTCGCCGACAGCCTGGTCCAGCTGCGGCAGTTCGGCGAGCTGATCCGGCCGGACCAGCCGCGCCGCTACGTGAGCCATCGCCTGGGTTTCAACGCGAAGCTGAGCAACGTCCAAGCCGCGTACACCGCCAGCCAGCTGGAACGCTTCCCGGCGTATCACGCGGCGCGGCGGAAGAACGTCGCGGCTTTCCTTGCCCGGCTGCGGAATCTGCCCGGATTGGTGTGTCCCGCTGAGCCGGAGGGCTACGAGCACGCCTGGCACATCCTGCGCTTCGTCGTCGACCTGGACCGGCTTTTCCCGGACCTGAGCACGGCCGCCGCCCGGACGCTGCTGATCCGGGCCCTGCGGGCCGAGGGCGTGCCCGCGACCCGGTACCAGATGATGCCGTTGCCCGATCAGCCCGCGCTGCGGTCCCTCTGCCGGCAGCCGCCTGCCTGGCCGGTCACCCAGGATGTCATCGACCGGAGTTTCACCGTCCAGCAACGGCATCTGCCGCCGGACGCCGGGCCGTTGCTGCAGAGGTTCGCCGACGCCGTCGAGAAAGTGTGGGCGAATCTCGCGGTTCTGGAGAGAGGCGCGGTCTCGTGACCACAGCTGTGCGCAAACCGGATCTCGAAGCTCTGGAAGCCCGCGCGGACCGCGTCCGCGAGCACATCGTCGAGATGTGCGCCGGGCCGGAGGGCGGTCATCTCGGCGGTTCGATGTCGTCGGTGGAGATCCTGGTCGCCCTGTTCTTCCACGTCATGAACATCAATCCGGCCGACGCCGAGTGGAAAGGCCGGGACGTTTTCGTCCTGAGCAAAGGACATTCGGCGATGGCGCTGTACGCGACGCTCGCCGAACGCGGGTTCTTCCCCCCGGAGGAGATCGGTACCTTCTGCCGTCCCGGCAGCCGTTTGGCGACCCACGGCAACGTCGCGGTCCCCGGCGTCGAATTCGCCACCGGTTCGCTTGGCCACGGACTCGCCCTGGCGAACGGCGTGGCCTGGGCGCAGCGCAAAGCGGCCGCACCGCCCGCGAACACCTTCGTGCTCGTCGGCGACGGCGAGTTGCAGGAGGGTTCGGTGTGGGAAGCGGCGCAGGTGAGCCGGGCGTCCGACGCGAGCAACCTGGTCGTGGTCGTCGACGCGAACGACTTCCAGCAGACCGGCTCCGTGCACGAGGTGAGCGACGGCGCCCCGGCCGCGCAACGGTGGTCCGGCTTCGGCTGGCACACCGTCGAGACGGACGGGCACGACCTGTCCGGGCTCTGCGCGGCGTTGGAGGAAGCAGCCGGAGCGGGAGAGCCGGCGGCAGTGGTGTGCCGGACGGTGAAGGGGAACGGCGCGGGGCTCCTCGCCGGGCGGGCGGTGTCGCATTTCGTCCGGCTCGACGCGGAGAAGCGCAGGCGGGTCGAAGCCGGGATGCGGCGGGGAGGGCCGCGCCGTGGCTGAAACCAAAACCGAGCGCAAGAGCACCCGGGCCGCCTTCTCGAGCGCGTTGCCGGAGCTGGCGATACGGCACAACGTGCTCGTGGTCGACACCGACACCGGGACTGTCATACCAACTCCGGAGATGGAATATCTCAACGTCGGTATCGCGGAATCCGCCGCAGTGGGTCTCGCCGCGGGTGCCGAACACCTCGGCTGGCGAGCGCTCGTCTGCACCTTCGCCGCCTTCTCGGCGAGCCGGGCCTTCGAATTCGTCAAGCTCGACATCGCCTATCCGCGGCGGCGGGTGTGCATCGTCGGCACGCACGGCGGTGTGAGCGGCGGCTGGCTGGGCCCGACGCACCACTGCGCCGAAGACCTCGCCCTGATGAACGCGCTGCCGAACATGCGCGTCGTCGTCCCGGCCGACGCGCGGCAGACAGTCTCGCTGCTGGAGCAGTGCCTGGAGTACGACGGGCCGACCTACCTCCGGCTGGGGCGCAAGGATTCGCCGGTCTTCAGCGGGCTGGCCGAACCGGAGCTCGGCGTCCCGCAGGAAGTCCGCGCCGGGCAGGACGTCGCGCTGGTCGCCACCGGACCGGAGATGCTGCTGACCGCGCTGGAAGTCGCGCGCGGACTGCTGGCGGAGGGCTACCGCGCCCAGGTGGTCAACGCGCACACAGTCGATCCGGAATCGGCCGCCGCGGTCGCCGACCTCATCGCCGGCGAATGCCAGTGGCTGGTCACGCTGGAAGAAGCGTGGCCCTCGGGCGGCATGGGCGCGCAGGTCGCCGCGGCGGCCGGGGCGCGCGGGATCCGCTGGCTGCCGATCGGTCTCGACGGCTTCCTGGCCCCGGGTTCGCACGCGGACCTGCTCGCTTCCGGCGGGCTCGACGCCGCCTCCGTTCTCCGCCGGGTGCTGGCTTTCACCGGAGAACTTCAACCGACAGGGAAGGGGACGCACATGCTCACCGAATGCCTCAGCTGCGCCGGGGACGTCCAGATCCAGGCGGACAGCTACCCGGGCGAGATCGTCAGCTGCCCGAAATGCTCGGCGGAGCTGGAAATCTTCTCCACCGCCCCGCTGAAGCTCGCGATCGCCCCCGAGTCCGAAGAGGATTGGGGCGAATGACCGCCGGGGCGCTGGGGATCGTGCTGTCGGTCGTCCGCTACGAGGAACGCCGCCTGCTGTCCGAAATGGACGATCGCGGGCTCGCGGTGCACCGGCTGGACCCCCGCGCGATGTCGTTCGCGCCGGAGCAGCTCGACCGGCTGCCGGGCTTGACGGTGCTCAACCGCGAGATCTCCGCACAGCGCGCGCTGCTGATGGCCGAGACGCTCGAAGCTTTCGGGGCGTACCCGGTCAACGACGCCGAGTCGAGCCGGATCTGCGGCAGCAAATGGTCGACGTACCTGCGGCTGCGCCAATCCGGGATCCCGACGCCGGCGACACTGCTCGCGCAGACACCCGAAGCGGGGTTGCTGGCGATCGAAGCGATCGGCTACCCGGTTGTCGTCAAACCGCTCGGCGCGTCGTGGGGCAAGCGGGTCAGCCTGATCAACGACCGCTACGCCGCCGAGGCCGTGCTCGAACACTGCGCGGAACTGCCGTCGGCGGCGATGCGGACCGCGATCGTCCAGGAGGCGGTCCGGCCCGGTTCGCCGGATCTGCGGGGCATCGTGGCCGACGGCGATTTCCTCGGCGCGATCGTCCGCTCGGGCGCCGACTGGCGCAACAACGTCGCGCGGGGAGCGGAAGTCGAACTGCTCGCACCGGACGACGAGGTGCGCCGGCTGTGCCTCGAAGCGACGGCCGCGGTCGGCGCCCGGGTGGCGAGCGTGGACCTGGTCGAGGGCGCGGACGGACGGCGGCTGGTGCTCGAAGTCAATTCCCGGCCGGAGTTCCGCGGTTTCGAGAGCGCGACCGGCATCGACGTCGCGGCCCGGATGGTCGACCTGTGCGCGGGTGCCGTCCTCGAAGAGAGGGGGACGGCGTGAAGCGGATCGCGGTGGTGGGCGGCCGGGGGTTCGTGGGCGGCGAACTGCTCCGGCTGCTCGTGCACCACCCTGGCGTCGAGGTCGTGGCGGTCACCTCGGACACGCACGCGGGCCGGGCGGTGGAGACCGCGCATCCGCCGCTGCGCGGCAGCGGCCTGCGGTACCGGCAGCGCGCGGACCTGGAGCCGGTGGACCTCGTGTTCCTGGCGGGCGTGCACGGTTCCACCGCCAAGATCCTCGGCGAGATCAGCGAGTACGCGCCGAAGATCGTCGATCTGACCGCGGACTTCCGGATCGAGGACGCCGAGCTCATGCAGCGTTATTACGGCTGGAATCGCGCGGGAGACGGCGCGTTCGTCCGGGGATTGCCGGAACTGCACCGCAAACAGATCGTGGACGCGGATCGCGTCGCGGTTCCCGGCTGCATGGCCACCTGCGCGATCCTCAGCCTCGCGCCGTTGGCTCAGCGCGGTCTCCTCCGCTCGGTCCAGGTCGACGCACGGACCGGCAGCAGCGGCTCCGGAGCGTCCGCCGACACCTCGAACTCCCATGCGCTTCGCAGCGGTGTGCTGCGGGTGTTCGCGCCGTTCGGCCACCGGCACGAAGCGGAGGTGACCGAGGCGCTCGGCGTGGAGTCCTCGATGACGGTCACCGCGACGCCGCAGGTCCGCGGAGTCCAGACGCTGGCGCGAGTGCCGGTCGAGCTGAGCGAACGGGAACTCGTGCGGCTGTACCGGGAGGACTACGGCTCGGAACCCTTCGTCCGCCTGCTCACCAGCTCGCGCGGAGCGTTCCGGTATCCGGACCCGAAGGTGCTGCTCGGCTCGAACTACTGCGACATCGGCATCGCCGTGGACAACCGGGGCAGCGCGCTCGTGATGGCCAGCCTCGACAATCTCGTGAAGGGGGCGGCCGGCGGCGCTGTGCAGTGCATGAACCTCCTGCTCGGCCTTCCCGAGACCAGCGGGCTGGCCTTCCCCGGATTGCACCCGGTGTGAGCGCGATGAGAATCGTGGCGAAATGGGGCGGCAGCCTCCACGAACGCGGGACCGGCCTCGCCGACGACCTCGCGGCGCTGTGGCGCACCCACCGGATCACCGTGGTGCACGGCGGATCCCGGGACATCGACCAGACCCTCGGCGAACTCGGCCTGCCGCGCCGCACCCTGCGGTCCCCGGACGGCATGCAGACGAGATACACCGACGCGGCGACGCTCACCGCGGCGATGATGGCGTTGCGCGGGCGGACGCAAGCACGGCTGATCTCGGCGCTGCGGCAGCGCGGGGTCCCGGCCGTCGGACTGTCCGGAATGGACGGAGGGCTGGTCCGCACCGAGCGCAAGGCGGCGATCCGCGCGGTGTCCGACGGCCGCACCCGGGTGGTGCGGGACAACCTGGCCGGCCGGATCGTCAGCGTGGACCCGAGCCTGCTGGATGCCGTCCACGCGCTGGGAATGGTGCCGGTCGTCTGTCCGCCGGGTATGACCGCCGACGGGCAGCCGACCAATGTGGACGCCGACCGGATGGCCTGCGAGATCGCCGCGGCCTGGCGCGCGGACCGGCTGCTGCTGTTCACCGACACGGCGGGGCTGCTGGCCTGTCCGGACGATCCGTCGTCCACCGTCGCCGCGCTGAGCGTGGCCGACGCCGAACAGCTGGTCCCGGCTCTCCGCGGCGGAATGCGGATGAAGGTCGCCGCCGCGACGCAGGCGCTCGGCAAAGGACTGCGGGCGGTGCAGATCTGCGACGGACGCGGGGGAGCGCCGCTGACCGAAGCGCTCGGCGGAGGCGGAACCTTGATCGGGAAGGGGCTGGGCCCGGCATGACGATTCAGGATTTCAGCACGCGGGAGGGCGAGCTGGTCGACAGCGCGGCGGTCGCGCTGCTGGCCGAGGCGGTGTCGATCCCGTCCGTCTCCGGGGACGAGCGGCGGCTGGCCGAGCGGCTGCGGGAGGCATCGGCGGGATTCGGCGCGGACAGTTTTCTTGACGCCGTGGGAAACGTGCACGCGGTGGTCGGCAGCGGCGCGCGCACGGTCATGCTGCTGAGCCACCTCGACACCGTTCCCGGCGAAGTGCCGTTCGAGCACAGCGATACCCGCATCCGCGGCCGTGGCGCAGTCGACGCCAAGGGACCGCTGATCGCGATGCTCGTCGCCGCGCTCACCAGCCGCGACCTCGGCCTGCGCGTCCACTGGGTCGGCGTGGTCGAGGAGGAGGCGTTGTCGTCGCGCGGCGCGGAGCACGTCCGCGAGACCGTGCCCGAACCGGACGCTGTGCTGGTGGGAGAGCCGAGCGGGGCGTCAACGGTGACCGTGGGCTACAAGGGAATGGTCCAGCTCGACGTCCGGTGCGAGGTGACGCGCACGCACACCGCGACGCCCGAGCTGAAGTCGAGCGAGACGCTGATCGCGGCGCTGGCCCGGCTTCTCGACGTCTTTTCGACGCGCGGCAACGCGCACTTCGCCGACGTCGGCATGGTCGTCAAGAACGGCCGCTTCGAGCCGTTCTCCAGCAGCTGTTCGCTGTCTTTCCGCACTCCGCCGGGGATTTCGCCCGACCAGCTGCGCCGCCAGGTCTCGGCAGTGCTGGGCGAACACGCGGCGGTGACGCTGGCGTACGAGGTCCCGCCGGTGGTCGTGCCGCGGAGCTCGCCGTGCGTCCGGGCGCTGTCCCGCGCCATCGCCATCGAGGGCCGGAAACCCCGGTACAGCCTCAAAACCGGCACCAGCGACATGAACACGCTGAGCCGATCCTGGACGGTCCCGATGGCCACCTACGGCCCCGGCGACCCGGAGCAGAACCACACCGACGGGGAGCACATCGCGATCCCGGAATACCTCGCGGGCGTCCGGATCCTGCGGACGGCACTGCGGGAACTGGACAACTCGCTGCTGGAGGCGAAGCCGTGACCGAACTGCTGGCGTTGTGGTGCGTGCCGCGGTCGCGCTCGACCGCGTTCGAGCGCGCGATGTACGAGCGCGGCGATTTCCTGGTGGTCCACGAACCGTTCTCGCGCGTCTGCGATTTCGGCGTCGCGGAGGTCGGCGGCCGGACCTGCACGAGCCAGGACGAGGTGATGGCCGCGCTCCTCGAAACCGCGTCCGGGCGGCCGGTGTTCTTCAAGGACACCACCGACTTTCCCTTCGACCGGCTCGGCGCGAACCCGGCTTTCGTGCGCCGGTGCCGTCACGCGGCGATGATCCGGAACCCCCGGGACACCGTGCGCTCGCACCTCGTGCTGCAAGCGGACGCGACGTCGCAGGCGATGGGCTTCCGGAACCTGTGGGACGTCGTGGCCACCGTCCGCGCCGCCGGGATGCCGATGCACCTGGTCGACGGCGACCGGATGGTCCGCGACCCCGAGCACGAGATGACCGCGTACTGCGCGGCGACGGGAATCCCGTTCGTGCCCGGTTCGCTCGCGTTCCGGAAGGAGCCGCCGCCGAGCTGGGGCGCCACCGGACGGTGGCACGCCGGGGCGAGCGCGTCGACCGCGCTGGGCGTCGCCGCCCGCACTCGGCAGGAACTGCCCGCCGAACTCCAGCCGGTCGCGGAGAGATACGAACGCGACCAGCTGCCGTACTACGACCGGATCAGGGCGGCGCTCGACGGGAGGAACGGAACACCGGAAGCAGTCAGCGGGCAAGAATCGCAGAGGAGTGCACATGAGTTTGGGGCGTAGCTTCACCCGCCTGTGGATGTCGCAGGTCCTGTCGAACTTGGGCGACGGCCTGGTGATCGCGGCCGTGCCCCTGCTCGCCGTGGTGGTGACCAGGGACCCGCTGCTGATCGGCGGGCTCACCGTGGCGCAGTTCCTGCCGTGGCTGGTGTTCACCCTGCCTGCCGGGGCGCTCGCCGACCGGGTCGACCGGCGGTTCATCATGGTCTGGGGGAACGCGGTCCGGGCGGCCGGTTTCCTGCTGCTGGTGGCGATGCTGGTCGCGCACCTGCACAGCATCGCGATCCTCTACCTTGCCGTCTTCCTGACCGGCACCGCCGAGACTCTGGTGGACAACGCCGCGCTGACCGTCCCGCCGAGGCTGGTCGAGCGCAAGGACCTGGAGCGGGCGAACGGCAGGCTGTTCGCCACCCAGTCGGCGATCCACAGCTTCATCGGGCCGCCGGCTGGCGCGGCGCTGTTCGCGATGTCGGCGGTGCTGGTGTTTTCCACCAGCGCCGGGCTTTTCGCGCTCGCCGCGCTGGCTTTGGTGACCCTGCCGCGGATGCTGCCCACCGCGAACGACACGAGCGGCGGCACGCATTCGGCGGGCGACGTCGTGCGCAGCATCAAGGAAGGCTGGTCGTACTTCTGGGACCACCGGCTGCTGCGCCGGGTCGCGTTCATCTCCGCCTCGATCAACTTCTTCTCCTCCGCCACGGCCAGCCTGCTCGTGCTGATCGCGACCGGCCCGCTCGGGGTGACGACCTCCTGGTACGGGTTCTTCATCGCGGTGCCCGCGGTGGGAGCCATCCTCGGTTCGCTGATCGCGGCCAGGGCGGTGCCGCTGCTCGGCGGCGGTCCGGTCACCTGGCTCGCCGCCCTCGTCCCCGCCGCGAGCTACGCGGCGCTCGGCCTCACCCACAGCGTGGTCCTGGTCGAGATCCTCATGTTCCTGAGCGCGATCGCGACGGCGCTCAACCAGATCGTGGTCAGCACGCTGCGGCAGGCAGCGGTGCCGGACGAACTGCTGGGCCGGGTCACCGCCGCGTACCGGCTGATCGTGCTCGGCGTCGTGCCGGTGGGCGCGTTGCTGGGCGGCGCGCTGGCCCGCTGGCAGGGGACGGGAGCCACCTTCGTCGCGGCCGCGATCGGGCTGACGATCTCCGCGTTCGTGTTCGCGTCGCGCGTGACGACGCGCGGGCTGAAGGAAGCCGAGCAGGCCGGTCATTCCCCGAAGGCCGCCCCGCTCGAACCGATCCCCGGAACGGACTGAGTTCCGCGTTTGCCCGGAAAGTGCTGCGAAGAGGAGTTCCCGTGCCCGAAAGCCGTGTAGCCCTGTCGCCGGCGGAGTACGAACGCCCCGCCGACGAACTGGAGGAGCGCGTCGCCGCGATCATGGCGGCGGTGCTGGACGTCGACCTGGTCGGCAGGCGCGACAGTTTTTACGACCTCGGCGGCGGATCGCTCGCGGCGATCCGGATCTGCGCCCGCATCGCGGGCGGGATCGGCTGCCGGCTCGACCCCACCGTGCTGCTCGAACACGACGAGCTGGCCGATTTCGTCGAGCAGATCCGGCAGGGCGCGCCGTGAGCGTCCACGGCGCGGTCGCCCGGCAGGACGGCGACGCGGTCGCGCTGGTCCACGGATGCGAACGGGTGAGCTACCGGACGCTGGTCGCGGCGGGGAAAGCCGTGGCGCACCGGCTGGCGGAGGAGGGAGTGCGGCCGGGCGACGTCGTTCCGCTGGTGCTGCCGCGCGGCGCGCAGCTGGTCGCGGTCCAGCTCGGCGTGCTGATGGCGGGCGCCGCCTATGCCGTGGTCGACCCGCGCTGGCCGGAGAACCGGGTCGCGTCGATTCTGTCCCAAGTGGACGATCCGGTCGTCGTCGGCCGTCCGGGCACCGGGTTGGGCGTCACCTGCCCGCTTGAGCCGGTGCCGCTGGCCGAGATCGCCTTGGGGGCCCAAGCCACACCGGTTTCGTCCGGGCCGGAAGACATCGCCATGGTGTTCTTCACTTCCGGCAGCACGGGCGTCCCTAAAGGCGTCCTGGTGCCGCATCGGGCGGTGACCAGGATGTTCGGCCCGGGCGGCTTGCCGGGCTTCGGACCAGGGCACGGCACGCCGCAGGTCGCGCCGGGGTCCTGGGATATGTACGCGTTTGAGCTGTGGGGCCAGCTGACGACCGGTGGTATGTCAGTCGTGGTCGAGGAAAGCTACCTTCTGCCGAGCCGGTTGCGCGAGCTGGTCGCCGCGGAGGGCGTGGACACGGTCTGGCTCACGACCTCGCTGTTCAACCTGATCGTCGACGAGGATCTCGCTGCGTTCAAAGGCGTCGGGACGCTCTATGTCGGCGGCGAGAAGCAATCGCCCCGGCACGTCGGGATCTTCCTCGAGCGCTTCCCGGAAATCTCGCTGTGGAACGGTTTCGGCCCGGCGGAGAACGGCATGCTGACGACCGTGCACCGGATGAGACCGTCCGATGTCGGCGTGCCCGGCGGGATTCCGGCCGGGATTCCGGTTCCGGGCACCGAGGTGGTCATCCTGCGCGAGGACGGTTCGCTCGCCCCGACCGGCGAACCAGGCGAGATCGTCGCGCTCGGTTCGGGCGTGGCACTGGGATACCTCGGCGACGAACGGCTGTCGCGCGAACGGTTCCCGCGACCGGGGGAGTACCGCACCGGCGACGTCGGAGTGGTGGACGACCAGGGAATCCTGCACTATCGCGGGCGGCGGGACCGGCAGATCAAGCTCAACGGCAACCGCATCGAACTCGGCGACATCGAAGCCGCCGCGGCCGCGGTCCCGCAGATCCGCACCTGCGCCGCGGTCGCCCGGACCGACGCGGACGGCCGGGTCGCGCACATCGCGCTGGTCTACACGCTGTCCGACGGAGCCCGGTTGTCCCCGCAAGAGGCGCGCAAGGAATTCGCCTCGCTCCTTCCCGCCTACGCGATCCCGGCAAGATTCGAAGCGGTCGAAGAACTTCCTCGCCGGGAGAACGGCAAAGTCGACCTGTCAGCGCTGGAGCACCGATGACGGACGTCTTCCCGCAGACCTTCGAACAGGAAGCGATCTGGATCGCCGACCAGTTCGCGGGCCGGCCCTCGCCGTTTCTCGAAACCTGGGCGCAGCGCATCTCCGGCCCGCTGGACGTCCCAGCCCTGGAGCGCGCGTTTCAGGCGCTGGCGGACCGGAACGCCGCGTTCCGCACCCGGTTCACCCTCGACGAAACCGGCCCGGTCCAGCTCATCGATCCGGTCGGCACACTGCCTTTCGAACGCCTGCCGTGGCCGGGCGGCGACCTGCACGACGTGCTGCGCCGCGCTGGGCAACGACCTCTCGACCTCGCCGAGGCACCGGCGCGAGTGACGTTGTACGACTGTGCCCCGGACGAATACGTCCTGCTGCTGCAGATCCACCACGTGGTCGTGGACGACGCCTCGCTGGTGCTGATCGACCGCGAGTTGTCCGCCCTGTATACGGGGCGGGCCGGCGATGCCCCGGCACTGACCCTTGGCGAGCACGCCGTCCGTCAGCGAGCGGCCGGGATCGCCGACGAAGATCTCACTTTCTGGTCCTCATATCTCAACGGCGCGCAGCCGATGTCCCAGCTGCCGCCGTACCCGCGTCCGCTGCCCGACCGGCGAAGCACCGAGTGCGCTTGCGTCCGCGCCACCGTCTCCGCCGAGCTGGGCGACGCCGTCCGGGCCGCCGCCCGTTCCCTGCGCACCACCGCGAACGTGCTGATGAGCGCCTGCCTGGCGCTCACCGCCGCCGCAGAGAACGACGGCGACATCGTCATCGGCACTCCGATGTCCCGCCGAGGCGATCCGGACCTCGACGACGTCATCGGCTGCCTGACCGACCTGCTGCCGGTGAGATATCAGGTGCCTTCGACAGCCACGGCAGGTGAGGTTTGTGCTGGGGCGAAACGCACCTCCTTGGCCGTCCTGCGGCACCGAAACGTGCCGTACGCCCTGCTCGGCGGAGGCGTCACCCGGGAGCGAGGTGTGCTGTCGGGCAAGCATTTGGGCCGGATCTGCCTGGTGCTGGACGAAGCACCGAGCCAGCTGACGCTCCCGGGCCTGCGCTGCGAGCGGGTGTACGTCGCGGGCGCGGCGGCGAAATTCGACTGGCTGCACTACGCGGTCGCGGACGGCAAGAGCTGGCAGGTCCGAGCCGACTACGCCACCGACTGCTTCACCCCCGGCGAGGCGGACGCCGTGCTGCGGCAATGGCTGACCGCGCTGTCGCTCGTCTCGGGCGACCTCGACCTTCCCGTGCGCACCCTGCTCGACCGGCTGGCCGAGACCGGCCGGACCACCGAAACCGCGGAGAGCCGCAGATGACCGCACCGCAGACGTCGTACGAACTGACCCACCCAGAAGCCCTGGAAGCCGAGGCCGTGCACATCTTCCGCGAGGTCGCGGCCACCTTCGCCCGGCCCGCGCTGCTGTTCTCCGGCGGCAAGGACTCCGTGGTGATGCTGCACCTGGCGCGCAAGGCGTTCTGGCCCGCGCCGGTCCCGTTCCCGCTCGTGCACATCGACACCGGCCACAACTTCGACGAGGTGATCGAATACCGGGACGAGGTCGTCACCCGGCTCGGCGCGCGGCTCGTCGTCGGCCGCGTGCAGGACGACATCGACCGCGGCCGGGTCGCGGAAGACCTGCGCGCGGGCCGGAACCGGCTCCAGACCGCGACCCTGCTGCGGACGATCGGCGAACAAGGCTTCGACGCGGTTTTCGGGGGAGCGCGGCGCGACGAGGAAAAGGCCCGCGCCAAGGAACGGGTGTTCAGCTTCCGGGACGAATTCGGCCAATGGGACCCGCGGAACCAGCAGCCGGAACTCTGGCGGCTGTACAACGGCCGCCACCGCAAGGGCGAGCACATCCGGGTGTTCCCGCTGTCCAACTGGACCGAACTGGACATCTGGACCTACATCGAGGCCGAGAACATCGGCCTGCCGCCGCTTTATTACGCGCACCGCCGCCCGGTCGTCCGCCGCGACGGCATGCTGCTGGCCCACACCCGCTTCCTGCACCGCCTCCCCGGCGACGAGGAGCCGTTCACCGCGACCGTCCGCTTCCGCACCGTCGGCGACGCCACCTGCACCGGCTGCGTCGAATCCACCGCCGCCACCCCGGCGGAGGTCGTCGCCGAGGTCGCCGCCACCCGCGTGACCGAACGCGGCGCCACCCGCGCGGACGACCGGATCTCCGAGACCGGCATGGAGGACCGAAAGAAGGAGGGGTACTTCTGATGAGCCACCTCGTCCGGCTGGCCACCGCGGGAAGCGTCGACGACGGAAAGTCGACGCTGATCGGACGGCTGTTGTATGACTCCAAGGCGATTTTCGAGGACCAGCTCGCCGCCGTCGAGCGAACCAGCGCGCAACGCGGCGACGCCCAGACCGACCTCGCCTTGCTCACCGACGGACTGCGCGCCGAACGCGAACAAGGCATCACGATCGACGTCGCCTACCGTTATTTCGCCACTCCGCGCCGGAAATTCATCATCGCCGACACCCCGGGCCACATCCAGTACACCCGCAACATGGTCACCGGAGCGTCGACCGCCGATGTCGCTCTCGTCCTCGTGGACGCGGAAAAGGGCGTGCTCGAACAGTCCCGGCGGCACGCTTTCCTCGCCAGCCTGCTCGGCGTGCCGCACCTGGTCGTCTGCGTGAACAAAATGGACCTGGTCGGCTACGCGCGGGAGCGGTTCGTCGAGATCGCGGAGGAATTCCGCCGCTTCGCCGCGAAACTGGACGTGCACGACCTCGTTTTCGTCCCGGTTTCCGCGCTGCACGGCGACAACATCGTCAACCGCAGCGCGGAAATGCCGTGGTACGAAGGACCCGCGCTGCTGCACCGGCTCGAAGAGGTGCACGTCGCGTCGGACCGCAATCTGATCGACGCCCGGCTGCCGGTGCAGTACGTCATCCGCGCCCACGGTTTCGCCGGCGGCCAAGGCTTCCGCGGCTACGCGGGCACCATCGCGGGCGGAGTCTTCAAACCCGGCGACGAGGTCACCGTCCTGCCGTCCGGATTCAGCACGACGATCGCCGCCGTCCGCGGCCCCGGCGGCTCGGCGATCGAGGAAGCCTTCGCCGGCCAAGCCGTGACTGTCGAACTGTCCGACGAACTCGACATCGTCCGCGGCGACCTGATCTGCCGCCCGAACAACCGCCCGCACGTCGCCGCCGAACTCGACGCCATGGTCTGCTGGCTGACCGAACACGGTTCCCTCTCGGCCGGCGCCCGCTACACCGTCCACCACACGACGCGCGAGGTCGCCGCTACCGTCAACCGGCTGGACTATCGCCTGGACATCAACACCCTGCACCGCGACCAGTCCGCCGATTCGCTGGCCCTGAACGAAATCGGCCGCGTCCGCCTGCGCACGCAACGGCCGCTGCACTTCGACCCGTACCGCCGCAACCGGGACACCGGCAGCTTCGTGCTGGTCGACGAGGCCAGCAAGAAGACGGTCGCCGCCGGGATGATCGTCGGGCCCGCGGAAACCGCGCCCGCCGTCGTCTGGCACGAACCGGCCATCACCCGCGACCGGCGCGCCACCGCGGGCATGACCGTGTGGCTGACCGGCTTGTCGGCCTCGGGCAAGTCCACTGTGGGCGCGGAAGTGGAACGCCGGCTGGTCGCCTCCGGCCGCCCCGCGTACCTGCTGGACGGGGACAACCTGCGCCACGGCGTCAACGCCGGACTGGGCTTTTCCGCCGAAGACCGCCGGGAGAACGTCCGCCGGACCGGTGAAATCGCCAAACTATTCGCCGACGCGGGCATCGTGGCCGTGGTGACGCTGATCAGCCCGTACCGCGCGGACCGGGACGCGGTCCGGCGCAGCCACGAGGAGGCCGGGCTGCGCTTCGCCGAGGTCTTTGTCGACACCCCGCTGGAGACCTGCGCGGCCCGCGACCCGAAGGGCCTGTACGCGAAGGCCCGGCGGGGCGAGATCGCCGGCTTCACCGGCGTGGACGATCCGTACGAGCTGCCCCGCAGCCCGGACGTCGTGCTGCGCCCGGACGACGGCGATCCGTCCGCGCAGGCGGAGATCCTGCTGGAATGGCTCGACCGGTGAGCCGCGCCGTCCTGTCGGCGAAAATCCCGTGTCCGGCCGTGTCCGGCCTGCTTAGCCTCCTGGCATCGCACTGCCGAACCGAGGAAGGCCAGGACCGTGGCGCTGCAAGAGAAGGCCCAGAGCAAACTCGCCGGAGATCTCGTCCCTGGCGAGCGCGTGCTGTACACCATGCTCGCCTTCCGGATCGGCGGAGTGCGGAACACCATGGTCGCCGGCGCGGCGGGCATTGCCGGAGTCGCGGGCGCGGCGGGCATGGCGCTCGCGGCGCGGCGCGGCCGGGCCGAAGCACCGGAAGTGCCGATCCCCATTCCCGGCCGGGTCATCCTCTCGCTCACCTCGCACCGGCTGGCGGTGTTCTCCGTCGGCGGCGTCATCAGCGCCGCACCGGGGAAGCTGCTGCATTCGTGGCAGCTCGGCCAGCTCGCCTGGGTGGCGGATCCCGAGCTGGTTCCCGGCATGGCGCAGGCACTGCGGTGCCGCGTCGGCGTGACCGGCGAGGGCGTCCTCGGGTTCGAATTCCCCCGGCTGAAAGTCCAAGAAGGACGGACAATGGTCAAACGGCTGGCCCGCACGCTGGAGGAACTCGACCCGGACGCCGCTTCCTGACCCCGGTCACCCGCGTTCCCGAAGCCGCGCCAGCCCGGCCGGCGCCGGTCCAAGATGGACGATCCCCAGCCGCCGGGTCGCGCGCGTCATCGCGACGTAGAGATCGTTGCGCCCCAAAGGAGCGTCGAGAATCACGGCCGGATCGACGATCAGCACCGCGTCGAACTCCAGCCCCTTGGCCTCCGCGGGGGTCAGCACCACCACCGGATCCGTGACCGCGCCGCGGCTCTTCCGCATCGAGGCGAGATGGCACGGGGGAGTGATGATCGCCAGCTGTCCCTCACCGTGCTCGTCAGCAATACCACCGACGACCTGTGCCATCTCAGCAAGCGTGGTCTGCTGACGCCACGGCGTTTCGCCAGCCGTCCGCACCGACTTCGGCGGCCGGAGGCCCGGGTGCTGCGCAGCGAACACCTCGCTCGCGGCCGCCATGATCTCCGCCGGAGTCCGGTAATTGACGGTCAGCTCCGCCAGCCGCCACCGATCCGCCACGTGCGGCCGCAGCACCTGCTCCCACGACGTCGCACCGGCGGGATCGCTGGTCTGCGCGAGATCGCCGACGACAGTCATCGACTTGGCCGGACAGCGCCGCAGCACCATCCGCCACGCCATCGCGGACAGTTCCTGTGCCTCGTCGACCACCACGTGCCCGAAGACCGGCGCGGGTTCGCCGAGCACCGCGGAAGCCTCGTCCAGCAGCGGAACGTCCGCCGCGCTCCAGCCCCCGTCCGGCTCGCCGAAGACCTCGGCCACCACTTCCTCCGGAGTCAGCGCGGGCCACAGTTCATCCAGTACCTGGCCGACCCCCGCGTCGGCCAGCAGCGCCTTGCGCAGGTCAGCGATGTCGGCCTCGTCCAGCAATCGCCGGGGCCCGTCGTCCTGCTCCGGCCCGAGCACCACTCCCGCCGCCGCCAGCGCCCGCAGATCCGCCGCACTCAGCCGCCCGTCCGCACTGCCGCCGTCGATGGCCTCGCCGCTCTCGGTGAACACCACGTTCTCCATCTGCTCGGCCAACTGCTGCGCGAGAAGTTCCACCATGCGCTGCTGAAATGCCAACCGGGCCTGCTGATACGGCAACCCCTTGCTGGCGGCCCACTCCACCGCACCCCGCCACGCGCTCGGCGCCAACCGCACCGTCTGCTGCTCGAACCCCACCTCGACCGCGTCGCACGACGCGCCCACCCGGTCCCACACCGCCGCCGCGATCCGCTCCGTCGCCTCCACCCGCCCCTTCCTCTCCGCGACTTCCACCGGATCCGCCTCGCTGACCTCGACGTCCGGCCGCAACCCGGCAATCGTCGCGGTCGCCACCGCCTGCTCGCCCAGCCCCGGCAGCACCTGCCCGATGTACTCGAGAAAAACGTCGCTGGGACCGATCACGAGCACCCCCCGCGTGCGCAACTGCGGCCGCGTGTACATCAGATACGCCAGCCGATGCAGCGCCACCGCGGTCTTTCCGGTCCCCGGACCGCCCTGCACCACCAGCACGCCCGCGAACCCGTCGCGGACGATCCGGTCCTGCTCGGCCTGCAGCGTCGTGACGATGTCGCCCATCCGCCCGGTCCGGTCCGCCGTGAGCGCCGCCATCAACGCGGCTTCTCCGACCAGGGCACCGGTGTCGGCGGCGTCAGGGTCGAGCAGCTCGTCGTCGAGCGCGGTCACCGTCCGTCCCCGAGTCGTGATGCGCCGCCGCCTTTTCACTCCGTGCGGCTCCGCCATGGTCGCGGTGTAGAACGGCCGCGCCGCCGGCGCCCGCCAATCGAGCAGCAACGGCTCGTCGGCCCCGTCCTCGAACAACCCCAACCGGCCGAGGTACGTCCGGCTCCCGTCGCGCATTTCGAGCCGCCCGAAGCAAAGCCCGTCCTCGACGGCTTCCAGCCGGGCCGATTCCGCCCGCCAGCGGGCCGCCGCCTCCGGGTCCGGGCTTTCGGCGCCGCTCGCCGCCTGCTCGCGCAACGCGTCGAGCCTGCGGTAGAGGCTGCTCACATACTTCTGCTCAAGGACAAGCTCGTGCTGAACACGGTTTTCGGCCGGCACCCCGGAACTCCCCGCTGTCGGGTGATCGATGGCATCGAGGGTGCGCGGAGATCCGGGGAAAGAACAGTCTTGTCTTTCCTCGCCGCGTCAGCCGAGCTGTTCCGAGTCGAGCGGACGGCTGCCGTGCCCGCCCGGTTTGCGTCGCAGCACGGTTTTGTCGGTGGCTCCAGGTACCGTTCCGGTCCGTGGACGTTCGGGAACGCATTCAGGAGCTCGCTGATCAGGTCGTCGTGCTGCGCGACGCCTACTACCGGGGTTCGCCGATGGTGGCGGACGCGGAGTACGACGCGATCGAGGACGAGCTGCGCGGGTTGATCGAGGCGAGCCCGGAGCTGGCCCCGGACCCGAATCCGCTGGACCAGGTGGGCGGTCCGGCGGTGCTGCACGCGCCGATCCGGCATTCGCGGCCGATGCTGTCGCTGGAGAAGGCGACGCGGCCGGAGCAGGTCGAGGCGTTCTTCGACCGGTTCCCCGGCCAGCCGGTGGTGGTGATGCCGAAGCTCGACGGCCTGTCGCTGGCGCTGGTGTACGAGGACGGCCGCCTGGCGCGAGCGGTCACTCGCGGCGACGGGACCACCGGCGACGACGTGACGATGCTGGTCCGGGCGCTGGCGGACGGCATCCCGCACCAGGTCAGCGCCCCCGGCCGGGTCGAAGTGCGGGGCGAGGCGGTGATGCTGCGCTCCACGTTCGCCGCTTACAACACCGCGCACCCGGACAAACCGCTGATCAACCCCCGCAACGCCGCGGCGGGCACCCTGCGCGCGAAGGACCCGGCCGCGGTCGCCGAGCGCAGGCTGCGGTTCTTCGCCTTCGACCTGGACACCGAGCCCGGCAGCGCGGAAACCGATCTGGGCAGCGGTCTGCTGTCGCTCGGGTTCACCGCGGCGGACATGCGCCGCTGCGACGACGCGGCCTCCGCGCAGGCGGTGATCACCACGATCGAACAGCAGCGCAACGACCTGGACTACGACATCGACGGCGCCGTGCTGCGGCTCGCCGACCGTGCCGCCTACGCCGCGGCGGGCACCCGTTCGAGTTCGCCGCGCGGGGCGCTGGCGTACAAGTTCGCCGCGGAGGAGAAGACGACCGTACTGTCCGATGTGGTCTGGGACGTCGGCAAGACCGGCAAGATCGCCCCGGTCGCGTGGCTGGAGCCGGTGTTCGTGGGCGGGACCACGGTCACCCGCGCGACACTGGCCAACCAGGAGGTCATCCGCGCCCGCGGCATCAAGATCGGCGACACCGTGCTGGTGCGCCGGGCAGGCGACGTGATCCCGTTCGTCGCCGGGGTGCTCGACGAGTCGAAACGGACCGGCGCGGAGCGGGAGATCGTGCCGCCCTCGGCGTGCCCGTCGTGCGAGCAGCCGCTCACCGAACAGGGCAACAGCCGGGAACTGTTCTGCACCAACGTTTCCTGTCCCGCGCAGACCGTGCGGCGGTTGATCCACTGGGCTTCGCGGGCGGCCGCGGACATCGACGCGATCGGCGGCGTGTGGATCGAACGGCTGGCCGAGTCCGGGGACCTGGAACACCCGTCGGACTTCTACCGGCTGACCAAGGAACGCCTCCTGGAATTCGACCGCATCGGCGAGGTCTCGGCGACGCGGATGATCGAGTCGATCGACGCCAGCCGCCGGGTCGGGCTGCGCCGGGCGCTGATCGGGCTCGCGATCCCGATGGCGTCGGAGGGCACCGCCGCGCGGCTGTGCCGGGCGGGATTCGGTTCGCTGGAAGAGGTTCTCGACGCGGGCGTCGACGGGCTCGTGGCGGTGGAGGACATCGGGCCGAAGGTCGCGGCCTCGCTGGTGGAACACCTGACCCGGCTGCGCCCGGAACTCGAACGCCTGCGGGAGCGCGGGGTGTCGCTGGACGTGCTGGAGGAGGACCTCCCGCCGGCGGTCGTCGCGGGCGCGCCGCTGGAGGGCAAGACCGTGGTGGTCACCGGCGCGATCAGCGACCCGCGGTCCGGGGAGAAAGTGCCGCGTCCCACCTTCCAGCGCCTGTGCGAGACCGCGGGCGCGACCACCGCGTCGTCGGTTTCGGCGAGCACCGACCTGCTCATCACCGGCGCCGACGTCGGCGCGAGCAAACTGACGAAGGCGGAGAAATTCGGCGTCGAGGTCGTGGACCAGGGGGTGATCTGGGAACAGTTGATCGCGGCCGGAGTGGTCTGAACCCGCACCTGGTTTCCGCCAGGCCCGATCGGCTGCCTGGCGGGAACGCCGCGGCCTCAGTCCGCCGCTTCCCGGGCGAAGTACGGTTCCGCCGCTTCCAGCCGCGGCACCGGGACGCCCAGCCGGCGCGCCTCCGCCAGCACGTCCCGGCAGACCTCGCGCGGTTCCCGGGCATCCGGGTCGGAGTGCGCCTCGAAGCTCGCGCGCGCCGGTGCGAAATGGGCGAGCAGCCAGGCGAACACCGGAGCGGTCAGCCAGGCCGGCGCACGGAACGGCAGCACTCCGATCCGATGCCGCCGCAAGTCGACGCCGCGGGCTTCGAGAAGCGGCAGAAGCTCGCGGTCGGCCAGGAACGCCTCGCGCAGATCGGCCCGCGACCCGGCCAGCGAACTCAGCGAGCCCACCCGCACGCCTTGGGAGTGCAGACCCGCGTCCGCCGCGAAATGGACCCACAGCCAGCCGCGGAAGTCCGGTCGCTCGCGAAGCCGGAACCCGGCCTCGCGAAACACCTGCCGGACGGCCCGCTCGCGTGCGGTCGGTGTTTCGCGACGCTCGCCGAGAGTCCCGAACACCGCGAACGGCGTCAGCATCCCGCGGAGCACGCCGTCCTCGCCGAACCCGCCGCCGCCTTGGGGGAAGCCCCAGGCGACCTGCTCGATCGGAAGATCGCCGATCGCGCTCGACGGTTCGGACCACACGTTGCCGAAAACCAGCACCGTGGCATCGTCGACGCGCGGTGCCAGAAAAGCCGCCGCCTCCGCGAGCCGATAATGCTGCACGCTCAGCACAATCAGGTCGAACCCGTGCCCCGGCTCGAGTTCCTCGCGATAACGCACCGGCCAGTTCTCGACGACCCGCCGCCCCCGCAGGTCGCGGAAATCGAGAGCGATCGAGGCCCCGTACTCCGCCGCCCGGCCGGGCCGGACGTAGAACTCGACCTCGTGCCCGGCCCTGTCGAGGGCCCAGCCGTACATCGCGGCGATCACGCCGCGGCCGAACATCAGGATTTTCACTGCCGCACCTCAGGGGCTACCCTAGAAATGGAGATTGTCTCCACTTGCGAAAATATGGAGATAATCTCCACTTGTCAACCGAGAGGTCCCGCATGCCCGACGCCAAACCCCTGCGCGCCGACGCCCGGCGCAACCGCGACGCCCTGCTCGCCAAGGCCAGGGAACTCTTCGCCGCGGGGGAGTTCTTCGACCTGCGCTTCGACGATTTCGCTGGCCTGGCCGGGGTCGGCACCGGCACGCTGTACCGCCATTTCCCCACCCGCGAGGCACTTGCCGAGGCGGTCTACCACGAGGAAGTCGCCACCCTCTGCACCCGCGCCCGCGAGGCACAGGCCACCTTGCCCGCCGCCGACGCGCTGGCCGCCTTCCTCCGCGGAATGATCGACTACCTCGACGCCCACCACGGCCTCGCCCGTACGCTCGCCACTCTCATGGCCACGAGAGCGGACGCGCTCGCCGAAGGCAGCCGCGCGCTGGAGGAGGCGGTCGCCGACCTGGTCTCCGCCGCGGCCGCTTCCGGCGCGATTCGCGCCGACGTCGGTGCGGGCACTGTCCTGATGGCACTGCACGGCATCAGCGCGGCCCATGATCGCCCGGGCTGGCGAGCCGACGCGGACGGCGTGATCACCCTGGTACTGGACGGATTGCGGCACCGGCAGGGGAGCGCGGAGGACTGAGCGGTCCGGCGACTTCACGCATAATCCCGCACCGCATCCCGCGGCGAAGTACGATTCCGCCCAGCATCGGCCATCACTGGGGGAATGTCATGAAACGCATCGCCATCGGTCTCGTCCTGTCCGCGGCAGCCGCGCTCGCCGGCGCGGGAACCGCGAACGCGGCGGGCTACCCGACGTCGGACTTCGGCGGCGAAATCAGCGGAGGCCGCACCGGCGGCACGCTGACCTGGTACAACCGCTCGGTCGGCGTCTCCGGATTCGTCCGCGACGACCCCACGGCGGGCAGCACCACGGTCACCTTCGAATTCCGGCAGGCGGGCACCCTGTTCGACGTCCAGACCCGCACCGTCTCCAACGACCAGCGGAACTTCGGCTGGACCGAACCCGGGCCGTCCGGCGGGTTCAGCAAGGTCGACATCTACCTCGGCCGCAACGGAAGCAAGGACCTCATCGCTTCGGTGCCGCGCAAGGTCTGAGCGGGGTTTCACCGGCGACGGAACTTCGCTGGCCTGGCGGCAGTTCCCGCCGCGCGGCTGGGAGGTCGCCGGTTGCTCGCAGCGGCGTCGAACCAACGCTGCGGGAAGCGGTGGGTCGGGCATCTCGCTCGTCCCCGTCGTGCGGCGGGTTTTCCGGCTCAGCTGGCCTCCAGCCGCGACCCCGGCTGCTCCGGCAGCCAAGCCCGCATCATCTCGGCGTACCGCGGTGCCGCGGCGAGCAGTTCGTCGTGCCGTCCCAGCAGCGTCTCCTGCCCGTCCATCAGCAGCACCCGGTGCGCCCGGACCGCGGACGACAGCCGGTGCGCGATCACCACCAGAGTCCCTCCCCGGGCGGCGAAAGCGCGTTCCGCGCGGACCTCCGCCGCCGGGTCCAAAGTGGACGTCGCCTCGTCGAGGACGACGACCCCGGCCGGTGCGGCATAAGCCCTGGCCAGCCCGAGAAGCTGGGCTTCCCCGGCGGACAGCCCCTCCGCGCCGTGGCCGAGTTCGGCGTCGAGACCGCCCAGCCGGGCCAGCAGCGGCGCGGCGCCGACGGCTTCGGCGGCTGCCACGAGGCGGCGGTCGGAGGCTTCAGGGTGGAACAGGGACAGGTTTTCGCGCACGGTTCCGGCGAAAACGTAGGCCTGCTGCGGGACGAGAACCAGGTGCCGGGGCCGGTCGGCCAGTTCGCCGACTCGCACGCCGCCCAGCCGGACTTCGCCGTGCTGCGGTGCCAAAAGGCCGGTGAGCAGCCCGGCGAGGGTCGATTTCCCGATGCCGCTCGGGCCGACCACGGCCAGGTGCTCGCCGGGGCGCAGGTCGAGGTTCAGGCCGCGGACCACCGGTTCCGGGGCCGCGCCCCAGCGGAACGTCAGGCCGCGCACCGCGAGGCCGAGCCCGGCGGGGCTCTCGGTCGCTGGGCAGGGTTCGGGCCGGGCGGTAGTTTCGGCGAGGCGGCGCAGGGCGACGAGCAAGCGGAGGACGACCGTGGATGCGGTGGCGGCGAGTCCGCGCAGCGCGGGCTGCAAGGTGGTGGCGAGGTAGACGAGCGCGCCCAGGGCCGCCCCGGCGCTCAGCTCGCCCCGGGCGACCATCGATGGCGCGAGGGCGAGCGCGAGCACCAGCGGGACGAACCCGCCGAGCGCCACGATCAGCGACCGCAGCGCCGCTGATCTGGCTACCCGCACCGCGGCGGCGGCTTGGCGATCCACCGCGTCGTCGGCGGTCAGTGCGGCGACCGGTTCGGCTCCGCAGGCGACGACGTCCCGCATCCCGGCGAAGATCGAGCCGGTGGTGGCTGCGGTGCCTTCGTCGGCCAGCGTGAGCGCGCGTTGTCGTCGGGCGAGTGACGGCAGCAGCGCGGCGAATCCGGCCAGCGCGAGCACCACCGGCACTACGACCGGCAACGCCAGCGCCCCCGCGACGGTGACCAGTCCGGCGATCGCCGCCGCCGTCGTGACGAGCATGCCGCGGGCCTGCACCAGAAGCCCGCCGGTCGCGTCGCGCACGACCTCGACGTGCTGGGTGATCCGGGCGACGCCGCGAGCATCCGGCCCGCTGCGCGGCGGCGCGGGATCGTGCAGCACCCCGCGGACGACGGCGGTCACCAGCGCGTCGCGCAACGGTTCGACCACCTTGCCGAGCTGCCGCCACACCAGCCGGGACCCGAACGCACCGGCGAGGGCGGCGAGGCCGAACACGCCGAGCCAGCCGAGGCCGACGCCTGGTTTGCCCGCGGCGAATCCGCTGTTGACGGCCAGTTCGACGAGCCGTCCGGAGAAAAAGGCGGGCAGTCCTTCGAGGACGGAGCAGGCCAGGAGCACCAGCCCGCCGCGCCATTGCCCGGCGAGGGCGTTCCAGTAGAGGCGACCGACGCTCATGGCCGCTCCGTGCGCACTGAGGGACGGGTTCGCCTCGTGTCCAGCCGCGGCGTGGAGGTGTGCCGTGGTCCGACGGGGGTGGTTGCGTCGTGTGCGCGGTGCGGGTGTGCTGTGCTGCGCCACACAACACCCATGCCCGCCCCATCAGCCCAGTACATCAACTCAGCCACAGCCCGAGCGCGCGGCCCAGCCTCGTCGAACCGTCGCCCGGCAAGAAACTCCCCCGAGCACAGCGAGCCGGTCACGTCTCCTCCGTAAAGACCGCGCGATAACCCGGCATCTGCCACAACCGCGCGTGCGGCCCGACCGCCCGGACCTGTCCCGCCGCGAGCCACACCACCATGTCCGCCCGCGCGGCCATCGCGGCCCGGTGCGTGACGACCACCCGGGTCCGGCGGCCCAGTCCGGCCGTCACCGCGCGTTCGGTGACCGTGTCCAGGCTGGCGGTGGCGTCGTCGAGCAGGAGCACCCGAGGGTTCCGCGCGAGCGTGCGAGCGAGGCCGACCCGGGCGCTTTCCCCGCCGGACAACGGAGTTTCGGCGAGCGCAGTGTCGTAACCTCGCGGCAACCGCACGAGGACGTCGTGAATGCGCGCGGTCCGGCAGGCTTCGTCCACCGCCGGGACGCTGGCCCAGGAACCGTAAGCGACAGCGTCGGCGACAGTGTCGCCGAGCAGCGCGGGTTCGGCCGACGCATACCCGACCACGGCGCGGAGTTCCTCCGGGCGCAGCACGGCGAGGTCGCGGCCGTCCAGCAGCACCTGTCCGGCGTCGGGGCTGCGGAGTCCGGCCAGCAGAGAGACCACAGTGGACTTTCCCGAACCGGAACTGCCCACCAGAGCGGCAAAACAACCGCCGGGGATGGTGAGGTCGATCTCAGCCAGCGCGCCGGGCACGGTGGCGCCGCGGAGTTCCAGGGTGCCGTTTCCGGGCACCAGCCCGAGAACACCGCGCGGCGGCGGCTCGGTGTCGAGGACTTCGGTGATGCGGCAGGCGGCCGAGCGGATCCGGGAAAGCGTGGTGAGCAAGGGGATCTGCGTGACCAGGCCGAGCCCGAGCGCGACGTAGCCGAGGGCGGCGAGGACGTCTCCGGCGCTCAAACGTCCGGCGAGAACGCCGAAACCGGCGGCGGCGAGGGTGAGGATTTCCACGGTCGGGAGCAAGAGACCGGCTCGCCACACCATCCGCGCCTGGGTGCGCCACATGCCCTGGCCGGCGAGGTTCAGCCGCGGCAGCGGACGCAGCACCCGGGCGGCTTCGGCGTCGGCGGTGCCGGACGCGGCGATCGTCCGCAGTCCGGTGACCGCGTCGAGCAGCCTGGCGGACAGTTCGCCGGAAACCTGTTGGTAGGTAAGCACATCTTTAGCAGTGCCGCGCAGGTGCGACCGCGCCAGCAGCAGCGCGAACGGGAGGCTGCCGAGGAACACCAGCGCCAGCCGCCAGTCCAGAAGAGCGAGCAGGACCACCGCGCCGGAGGACATCAGCCCGGTCGCGACCAGCTGCACGACGACCGCGGCGACGCCCCCGGCGGCCGCGCAGTCTCCGCTCACCCGGCTGACCGCGTCGCCGGGGGCGAACGGCGAGCGGGTGCCCAGCGCGAGCAGCCGGTCGGTGACCCCGCGGCGGAGCCATGCGCTCGCGTTGCTGGTCAGCCGGGCGGGAAAGATCGTCATCAGGGCGTCCGCGGCGATCTCCGCGGCGCCCACGGCGAGCAGCCATACCACCGCGCCGGTGCTGCTTCGCCCGCTGAGCACCGCGTCGGTGGCGGCAGCGAGGGCGCCCGGCAGCAGCAGCCCGGCGCCGGCGGAGATCAGCGACAGGACGACGACCGCGGCCAGCCGGGGACGGTCCAGCAGCGCGGCCGAAACCAGCAGGCGATCGGCGGATCCGGCCATGGCGCATTCCTCGCGTGGTTGTCGGGCGGCGCGCTCGCCCCGGCGCGGGCCGCCGGGGCAGAATGAACAGGGCGGGAACGGCGCACTTGGCCTGCGCCGTTCCCGCCCCGCCCGCGCGGTCAGTAGCAGAGAAGCAGGCTGAGCGTGCTGTCGCCGCACCACGCGCTGTAGTGGCTGTGGCCGTGGTGGTCCAGTCCCTGGCCTTCGAGGGCTTCCGGGGCCTCCAGCGCCTGCAGTTCCAGGACGTTTTCCATGGGTGTTCCCTTCTCTCGGGGTCCGCCGGCGCTCATCGGCCGGAGGTGTGCGGGGACGGTGCGGAGCCCAGGAAGGGCAGCAGTTCCGCGCCGTCCAGTAGTGCGGCGAGCGTGCGGAGGACCCCCGCGCTGCCGGTGCTGACATCGGTCGACAGGCGAAGCAGCTGGTTGCCGGGGAAGGCCAGCCCGCCGTGGTACGGGACGCCGTGCCAGGACAGCCGCGCCAGGTGCAGGTCGACGGCCTCGCTGTCCGGCCGGTCGGCGAAGGCCAGCGCGGCGGCGAGCCCGCACCGGCCGTACAGCAGGCCGGGGTGGATCACGAACTCCCCGCGGCACGCCGCCCGCAGCCCGGGCAGGCTCCGGGCCGCCGCCGACTCCGGGAGCTGCCGGGCGACCTGCTCGGCGACCAGCAGGATGCCGGCGCTGCCGATGGCGGCGTACGGCAACGTCCGCAGGGTGCCGTCGCGGACCTGCAGCGATCCGTCGGACGCCGGGACGCATTCCTCCAGATCGCGTTCGAGCGCGCGGTCGGCGAGGGCCAGCCAGGACGCCTCGCCGGTGTGCTCGTACAGCCGCAGGAACAGCAAGGCCGGGCCGGACCAGCCGCTCATCAGCCCGGCCCTGGCGAAGCGGCCCGGAGGCGCGGCGGTTTCCAGCGCTTCCGCGAGCCGTACGGCGGTGTCCAGGGCCTGGCGGCCGAACTCGTTGTCGCCGCGGGCCGTCGCGAAGTGCAGGCGAGTGAGGCCGATCCCGGCCAGCCCGCCTTCCAGCCCGTGCTCGGTGGTCTGGCCGACCAGCGGCTGCGAGGCGGCGAGCAGTTCGTCCGCTTCCTCCGCGTAGCCGAATTCCTCCAGGACGTACGCGATGCCGTGACTGCCGTCGAAGAAGCCGGGCCGCGAGGGCGGTTGCCGGCGCACCGAGGCCAGCAGCCACTGCTCGTATTCGGGATAACGGCCGGCCCCGGCGATGTGCAGGGAGTGCAGCACGCCCGCGGCTCCGACGCCGAAACCCGCGCCGCCGGAGCGGAACTGCTCGATGTCGCCGGGGAACAGCCGGTCGGCGCGGTCCGGCGTGGCGCTCGCGAGGATGGCTTCCGCGATCTGCTTGCGCACCAGCGACCAGTCCGGCCGCGGCTCGTCCAGCGCGGTGTGCGCGGCGGCGGGTGCTCCGGTGCGCGGGGCGAGCACGGACACCACGCGGTCGGCGTATCCGTCCGGCAGGGCGAACCGCTGCTCGGCGAAGTCCGCGATCCCGCGCAGTTTTCCCGGAGCGAGTTCCAGGAGCATCACCAGCGGAAGGAAAAGCCAGAGCCGCAGCGCGGCGAGCGCGTGCTCGTCGATCTCGAAACCGTGCCGGTCGGCGGGAGCGCGGAAGCCCGGCGCGCCGAGCCCGGGACGGTCGCCGGACCCGGCGCCGGCGGCGAGTTCGAAGTCGATCAGCGAGACCTGGTCGTGCTCGTCCACCAGGATGTTCTTGCCGTGCAGGTCGCCGAACACGATCCCGTGCCGGTGGATGTCCGCGACGATGCGTTCGACCTGGGCCAGCACGGCCAGCGCGCGGTCGCGGTAGGCGGCGAGATCCGCCTCCCCGCGGAAGCCGCTGGTGAGCGGGTAATGCCGGGCGAGCCAGTTGCTCAGCGAGATGCCGGGCAGGTGCTCCATCGCCAGGTAATGGTGCTCCCACACGGTGAACTGCTCGTACACCCGCGGGATGCCCGGGACGTCCGCCAGCCGTTCGAGCACCTCGCGTTCGCGGTTCAGCCGGGCGACCGCGTCGGAGCCGCTGCGGTCCAGCCCGGCGTGCGGCCGGGCCTCCTTCAGCACGACGGTCTTCCGGTCGGCCTCCCGTTCGGCCAGATAGACGCCGCCGCCGTTGGAAAAGTGCAGGGAACCGGTCACCCGGTACGGGAAACGGGCCCCGTTCTTGCGCGCGGCCAGGCTTTCGGACAGACAGGCCGGAATCGGCACCCAGTCCGGCACGGAAAAGGACGGTTCCCGCCGGTCGGGCACCAGCGTGCCGTCCGGGCGGCGGATCGCGAGCACCCGGGTCCCGGCGTGTTCGGTCCACTGTTCGGCGAATCCGCCGTACCGGACGTAAAGCGGGCCTTCGCGGTAGCGGAGATCGCTCAGAATATACGCCCCGTGCTCGCCTTCCAGCTCGGCGGAAAGGTCGTGCAGTATCCGGGCGAAAGCCTCGCCGGAGTCCGGATAAATCGTGATCAGCTTGCCGCTTCCCTCGCGCGGCGCGTATTTCGAATTGCGGCTCAGCAGGATCGTCCGGGAGCGCAGGTGCTTGTACGCGACCCGATGCTCCACACAGTACCGATGCACCCGGGCCAGCACGCCCGCCGCGTTGTCCAGACCTGCGGAGACGTGGATTTTCCAGCCCTGGGCGGGAAGTTCGAGCCCGGCGGGGCGCAGCGAGCGCCAGATCCCCCTGGCCTCGGCCGTCCACCCGGGCCCCGGCTCCGGCAGGCCCGCGGCCAGGTCGCCGGCCGCGCCCGGGGTTTCCCGCGGTTCGTCGAAGAACAGCGGATCGGCGAAGCAAAAAGCCTCGTACCGGACGTCCATGAAAGCGAACCCTTCCCTTTCCCCGGGAAAAAACCGGGCGACTGCGATGTCGGACGGTGACACCATTCCCGCACGAGGGGGGTGCCCCGGCCAATCCGCCAACCCGGGGGTTCGCCGCTCCTCGTCAGGGTGACAGCGGCGGGTTCGGGGTGGAAAAACGAGGACTGCGCGTGAGTCACCCCTACCCGTTCGGGGTGTAACGAAGTCGGTTTCCGGTCGGCCGCCCAGGTCGGCGCGGAAACGGCCGGGGAAATTGGCGGAAGGCCATCAACCCGTTCCGGTGAGCCGTCTTCCACCCCTCGTCCGGCGCGAACCCGGACCCGGCTGGTCCGTTCGGGCGGCGGTCGCGCATTCGCGCCGCGAATGTGGCGGATTCGTTACCGGGGAAAGCTGTTTTTTCGCCGAGGATCGCGCCGGAAAGTCCGTGAAGGAGTCCTTCGTGGACTCTGATTGCCCCCACGGTTACGCGTCGACGGTGGTTCTCCCCGTGCACACCAGGCTTTCCAGCAGTTCCACCGCGCGCCGGGCAGCGGGATGCTCGGCGATCGGTTTCTTCACCGCGAGACTGAGGTGCCGGACCGGCGTGGGCGAGACGAGCGGAACGGTCGTCAGGCCGTCCGGCAGTTCGCCGATCCCCAGTTCCGGCACCACGGTCAGCCCGATTCCCGTTGCCACGAAAGACATCGCGGTCCGGTAGTCGTGGGTTTCGACGACGAAACCCGGCGAGAACCCGGCCTGGGTGCAGGCGTTGAGCAGCACCTGCCGGCACGGGCCCTCGCGCAGGTCGTTGTCGACCCAGTGCCGTTCGGCGAGCGCGGCCAGCGGCGCCTCCGGCAGCCCGGCGAGCGGGTCGTCGCGGCGGACGACCGCCAGGTACGGGTCCTCGGCGAGCCGGTGCACGACGACGGACCCGGGGTGCTCGGCCCCGGTTTCCTCCACGAAGATGTCGATGTCCGGATCGCCCGGCGTGAACTCGGTCAGCATCAGGTCCAGCCGCAGGCCGGGGAATTCGGCGCGCAGCGCGGCGACGGTCGGGGCCAGCCACGTCGATCCGGCCGAGCCGAAGTAGCCGATCGACAACCGGCCGACGCGTCCGGCGCGCAGTTCGCTGACCACCTGCTCGACCCGGCTGAAGGCCTCGAACAGCGCCTCGGCCTCGGCGGCGAGGGTCCGCCCGGCCTCGGTGGGCTCGATGCCGCGGCCGGAGCGTTCGAACAGCTGCAGCCCGGTCTCCCGTTGCAGCGTGGTGATTTGCTGGCTCACCGCGGACGGCGTGTAGCCGAGCGCGGAGGCGCTCGCGCGGATCGATCCTGACGCGACGACTGCGCGCAGCACGCGGAGCCGGGGGAGGTCCAGCATGCTCCGAGCGTACAGCTCTTCTTAACGGACGTACAGAACTCATCGCTTGTGCTGTACAGCGGAGCGCGGCGACGATGGTCAGGTGACCGATCTCGTGGAAACTGTCCAGCCCGCCGGCAAGACCGACTTCGGCAAGATCGCGGCCGCCGCCGGGCTCGCCGTGATGCTGTGGGCTTCGTCGTTCGTCGCCATCCGCAGCGTGGGCCACGCGCTGTCCCCGGCGCCGCTGGCACTGCTGCGGCTCGGCGTCGCGGCTGTCGCGCTCACTGTCTTCGTCGTGGCGAAGGGCGCGGTTCGCGTTCGGCTGTCCCGCAAGGCATTCCTGCTGGTCGCGGCGTACGCCGTGCTGTGGCTGGCCGCGTACACCGTCGTGCTCAACGCGGGGGAGCGGCACGTGGACGCCGGGACGGCAGCGTTGCTGGTGAACCTCGCGCCGCTGATGGTCGCGGTCGCGGCGGGGAAGTTCCTCGGCGAAGGTTTCTCGCGCTCGCTCGTCGTCGGCTCGATCGTCGCGCTGGGCGGGGCCGCGCTGATCGCGACCGGAGCCACCGGAAGCAACGACTGGGCAGGCGTGCTGCTGTGCTTGCTGGCCGCCGTGCTGTACGCCGCCGGAGTCATGGTCCAGAAGGTGACGTTGCGCCACGTCGACGGGCTGACCGCGATCTGGCTCGGCTGCGTCGTCGGCACCGTCGTCTTGCTGCCCTGGACGCCGCAGCTGGTCGACGAACTGCAGGTGGCACCGTCCGGTGCGGTGCTCGGCAGCGTCTACTTAGGAGTGTTCCCCACCGCGGTCGGCTTCACCGCGTGGGCGTACGCGCTGCGCCGCACCGACGCCGGACGGCTGACCATGGTGAGCTACGCCGTTCCGGCGGTGGCCGTGCTGCTGTCGTGGCTGCTACTCGCCGAGGCCCCGACCGCGTACGGACTCGTCGGCGGGGCGCTGTGCTTGGCCGGCGTGGCGATCTCGCGCCGTCGTTAGCGGCGGCCCCAGGCCGACACCAGGGGATAGGACGACACGGTGAACCGCGGATCGGCGAGCACCCGCCGGAACTGCTCAAGTTCTTCGGGCGCCACGCCGTCCGCGGCCAGCTTTTCGGCCAGCTCCACCGAATTCGCGGCCAGCAACCGGATTTCCGGCCCGCCGCCCGGCCACCGCGTCGTCACCCGCGCGCTGCCGACCTCGCGCAATCCGGCCCCGGCGAGCACGTCCGGCAGCCGTCCGGCCCACTCGACGTCGCTGCCCGCCTGTTCGAGCAGGTCCAGGATCCGGCCCTGCACGGAACCGAACACCCTCGCACTCGCCTCGCCGGGCGTTTCGAGCACGGTCTGCCCGCGCGGCTCGATCTCTTCGAGCACCAGCCAGCCGCCGGGCGCGAGCGCGCCGGCGAGCTTCGCCACCAGTTCGTCGCGTTCCGGGAAGTGGATCAGCACCAGCCGGGCGTGGATCAGGTCGAATTTCCGGTCCGGCAGCGGTTCCGCGCGCACGTCGTGGCGCACCGCCGAGGCGTTCGCGGGGAGATCGGCGAGCAGCCGCGTGTCGAGGTCGGTGGCCAGCACGTGGCCGTCCGGCCCGGCCTGTCCGGCGAGCCATCGCGCGATCGACCCGCCGCCCGCGCCGATCTCCCAGCAGGACCAGCCCGCGCCGACCCCGAGATTTCCCAGGTGCTCCACGGTCGTCGCGTCGTAGCTGGCTTCCAGCGCGGACATCCGGTCGGTCGCCGGGGCGCTCGCGTTGTCGAACGGATACTCGTCGTCCATTCCGCCACCCTGCCAGCAGCCGCGCGGCGGCGCTGGCAGGGTGGCGGAAGTCTCAGCAGGTTTCGCGGACGTAGGCGGAATCGCCCTTCGGCGTGACGTCCCGGTCGCGGCGGACGACGCTGAGAGTGCTGCCCCACTTGGCACACGCGTTGCGCAAGCCGTCCGCGGTGTATTCGATGACGATCACCTGGTTGCCGAAATGCTCGGTGTACTCCGCGCAATTGTCCTGCTCGCCGCATTCCTCGGCGACGGCGAAGTCAAGCCCGTTGTCCGCCCGCGACGAGGCGAGTTCCGACGTGTTCTTCTGGGCGATCGCGAGGCCCTTTCCGTGCGCGTGCGCGGAAAGCAGCTTGGCGAGGTCCTGGGCGTTCCGCGCGCTGAGCAGGCCTTGGGACCGGGTGAAGCTGTCGTAGTTGTCCGGCTCGACGGCTTGGTAGCCCTTGCCCGCGCATTCGTCGATCCACCCGCCGACCTTGTCCGCGATCCGGCCCCGCTTGTCCTCGGTGCGCAGGTCGAGCAGCGCCTCGTTCCAGTCGGGATCCTTGACGACGTTGCCGTCGCCGTCGCGCAGGACCAGGTCGCCCCATTCCTTTTCGGCATCGGGCTGGGCCTGGAAAGCGTTGACGTAGCAGATGTTGTACAGCCCGGCCGCCGCCGGGGCGCTGTGGTCCCGGCTGACGACCTGGACGCCGGCCGGGGGCTGGTACGGGCCGCCGATCTGGTAGTCGAACCCGGCGTGCGGGGCCGGAAGCGGAACGTCGGAGACCTGGCTCTGCGGCGAGGGCAGCGGCGCGCTTTCCGCCGTGCCGCTGGCTCCGAGGGTGCACGCCGAACTGCCGATCAGCAGGGCGGCCGCCGCGGTACCGCGAGAAATCCGACCAGGAAGCGAAGGCATCTGGTGACTCCAGCGATGGTGAGTACGGCCCCGCCTCGGATGCGGGCGAAGGCATCCTGGCGACTGGGTCCGGGCTCGCAGTGAACCTGCATTACCGGCTGGGCGTACTTCTGGCGCCTGCCCGTCCGGCAGGCACCAGAAGTTTAGCGGATCACCGCGCCGGGCCGTCAAGACTCGTTAGCTGCTCAGTGTTTCGCGCAATCCTGGCTGCAGCGCGTCGCCGTGCGCGAGCACCATTTCGTCGCACAGCTCCCAGATCCGCTCGACCGGAAGCGCGGCCGCGGTGGCGGGATCGGTCATCGCCGCGTGGCGGATGTGCCGCGGATCGTTCTCGATCGCCGCGCGCACCACGAGTTCGGTGGTGCTCAGGTAAGTGCGGTTGAGCGCGGCCAGTTGCGGGGGCAGCGCGGCGACCCGCGTGGGACGGATCCCGGTGGCGTCGACGAGGCACGGCACCTCGACGGCTCCGGTCTCGGGGAGATTCGGGATCAGGCCCCGGTTGAGCACGTTGCCGTAAACGGTGCGCGGTGTCCCGGTGACGACACTGTGGATGATCTGCGGCGCGTATTCGTTGGTGCCTTCGACGGTCAGCGGTTCGTCGCGCTCGACGGCCTGGCGGGTGCGCTCGTATTCGGCTTCGTTCTCCGCGACGACGTCCAGATACGCGCCGATCGGCAGCCGCAGCCGCTCGATTTCGCTGGCGTGGCCGAGATACCAGGGCACGTACTCGGAGGAGTGCTCGCTGGTTTCGGTGGGGTAGTAGCCGAGCCTGCGGAACATGTCGAACCGGACGCGCCGCCGCAGCTGCGGGTCCTCGGCGAGTTCGGCGAGCCGCGGGTACAGGTCGGCGCCCTGGTGCTCCAGCCGCAGGATCCAGGCCTGGTGGTTGATGCCCGCGGCGTGGTAGGTGACCTCGGACAGCGGCACTTCCAGCAGCGCGGCCAGGTCGTGCACCGTCCAGTACACCGAATGGCACAGGCCGACCACGCGGTCCGAGCCGAGCGTTTCGGAGAGGTACTGCACGTTCATCGCCATCGGGTTCGTGTAGTTCAGCAGCCATGCTTGCGGGCAGACCTCGGCGATGTCCGCGCCGAGTTCGCGCAGGAACGGGAAAGTCCGCAGGGCGCGGAAAATCCCGCCGACGCCGAGGGTGTCGCCGATGGTCTGCTTCACTCCGAAGCGAGCGGGAATGTCGAAGTCGACGCGGGTCGCTTCGCCCATTCCGATTTGGACCATGTTGATGACGAAATCCGCGCCCGCAAGGGCTTCGCGGCGATCAGTGTGCGCGGTGAGGACGGGCTTGGCCCCGCGGGCTTCGGCGATGCGCCCGGCCGCCGCGTGCGCGGTGCGCAGGCGTTCCGGGTCGATGTCGTGCAGCGCGACGTGCACCTGCGCCAGTTCGGGATAGGCGAACAGGTCCGCGAGCAGGCCCTGCGTGAACACGACGCTGCCGGCGCCGATGAAGGTGATCTTGGTGGTCATGCGCTTTCCGTTTCAGTGAGTTCAGCGAGGTGGAGCAGGTCGTTCCAGGTCGGCTGGCCGTCGATCCCGCCGCGCGCGAGCGTCGAACGGCCGCCTCCCGCGACCCCGGCCCGCAGCGCGTCGGACAGCGACAGCCCGCGCAGCGTCGCGGCGAGGAACGCGGCGTTGAAGCTGTCGCCGGCACCGACGGTGTCGAGCGGGGTGATCGGGGACGCGGGAACCGTGACGGTTTCGCCGCGACAGTGGGCGAGCGCGCCGTCGGCGCCGTTCTTGACGACGACGGTCGAACCGTGCGCCGCGAGGTGTTCCGCGGCATCGGGCAGGCTCGATTTTCCGGACAGCTGCTGGGCTTCGGCGGCATTGGGCAGGAGGAAGTCGGTCTCCTGAAGCACCAGCTTGATGCCGGTGGGATCCCACTGCCGCGCCGGGTCGTCATTGGTGTCCAAAGAGGTGGTCGCGCCGTGCGCCCGGGCAGTGCGGAACAGCTCCGGCAGCCCGGCGGCCAGCGCGGGCATCAGGAAGTACGACGAGGCGTGGACATGCCGGGCGCTCGCGAGCAGGTGCGCGGGGACGTCCGCCGCCGAGATCGCGTCCAGCACTCCGGAACTGGTGACGATGGCCCGGCTGTCGTCGCGGGTGAGGATCGCGGTGAGCGGGGTCGGCAGCGACGGATCCATCGTGAGCGCCTGAGTGTCGACGCCTCGCTCGTCGAGAAGGTCGCGAACGAGACGTCCGGCGGCGTCGTCGCCGATCCGCCCGGCGAAAGCGACCTTCAGCCCGAGCCGGGCGGCCCCGGCGGCGGTGATCGCGGCGGACCCGCCGAGCGTAAGCGAGCCGTGGCCGACGAGGTTCTCCCGTTGCCGGAAGTCGAGCTCCCCGGTCAGCGGCCCGAGGACGACGTCGGGGTTGGCGTCGCCGAGCACGAGCAGGTCGAAATGGTGCGGCATGCGTGGTTCCTCTATGTCTCGGTTCAGCCTTTGAGACCGCTGGAGGTGATGGACTGGATGAACGTCTTCTGCGCGCCCAGGAAGGCCAGCAGCACCGGCAGCACGGTGATGACGTTCCCGGCCATCACCGCGGCCCAGTTGGTGTGGTGCTGTCCCTGGAAGGTGGTCAGGCCCAATTGCAGGGTGTACTGGGTGTCGTGGTTGATCGCGATCAACGGCCAGGTCAGGTCGTTCCAGGTGGTGAGGAAGGTCAGCACGGCGACGGTGCTCAGCGCCGGCCGCGACAGCGGGAGCACGATCCGGACCAGCACCCGCAGCCGCGAGCAGCCGTCGATCCAGGCCGCCTCCTCCAGTTCGCGCGGCAGCGACAGGAAGAACTGCCGCAGCAGGAACACCGCGAACGGGGTGACCAGCGACGGCACGATCAGCGCGCCGAGCGAGTCGATGAGGCCGAGCTTCTTCATCACCAGGAACGTCGGGATCATGGTGAGCTGGAACGGCACCGCCATCGTCGCCATCATCAGGCCGAGCATCGCCTTCGACCCGCGGAACCGCATGCGCGCGAACGCGTAGCCGCCGAGCGAGCCGAAGACGAGGTTGGCCGCCACGGTCACGACCGACACGATCAGCGAGTTGGTGAACCAGCGCAGGAAAAGCGCGTTCTCCAGCACGTACCGGTAGCCGGAGAAGTCGATCCCGGACGGCCACAGCGACGGCGGGAACCGGTTGATCTCCGCGTTGCTCATCACCGAACTGAGCAGCAGCCACACCAGCGGAGCCGCGAAGAGCAGGGCCAGCGGGGCGAGCAGCAGATGCCAGGGGCTGAACGGAAGCCGCCAGCGCCTGCGTTCGCGGATCACGCCGGGCAGTTGAGACGCGGAAACCGGAGCGGCGTGCGCGCGCGTCGTCATCGGACCTCCTTGTTGCGGCGCAGCAACCGGACGCCCAGCCCGAGCGCCAGCAGCACGACGGCGAGCACGTAGGCCGCGGCGGCGCCGTACCCGGCGGTGAAGTTCTGGAACGCCTGCTGCCAGATGAAGTAGACGATCACCGTGGTCGAACCGAGCGGCCCGCCCTTCGTGGTGACGTAGGTCAGGTCGAACACCTGCAGCGAATTGATCAGCTGCCACAGCGTCAGGAACGTGGTCACCGGCAGCACCGCGGGCAGCGTCACGTGCCGGAGGATCCGGAACGGGCCGGCGCCGTCCAGCCGCGCGGCTTCGACGAGCGACGGCGGCACGTCCTGCAGCGCGGCGAGGAAAACCACCATGCAGAACCCGGTGCCGCTCCACAGCGTGATGGCCACCAGGATCAGCAGCGCCTGCGACGGGTCGGTGAGAAACCCTTGCGGGCTCAGGCCGATCCGGTGCAGCAGCGAGTTCGCGACGCCGAATTCGGGGTCGAGGATGAACGAGAACAGGACGCCCTGCGCGGTGGCCGACAGCACGAACGGGACGAACATCAACGTCCGGTACGCGCCGATGAACCGCACCCGCCGGTTCAAGGCGAGCGCGAGCGCGAGGCCGAGCACGATGCTCAGCGGGACGTATAACGCCGTGTACAGCAGCGTGTTGCCGACCGCTTGGCCGAAGTGCGGGTCCTGGGCGAGCGCGGCGTAGTTGTCGACGCCGACGAACCGGGACGGGGTGACGAGGTCGTCGGCCTGGAACGACAGGATCAGCGACCACACCACGGGAATCAGCCCGAGGCCGATGATGACGATCACCGAGGGGCTCAGGTAGGCCCAGGCGGCGGCGGTCTCGCGGCGGCGCCGGGTCTTCTTCGCCGCGGCGGCCGGAGCGACGGTGATCGGGCCGGGATGTACGGACATGAGCGGGTCCTAACGGGGGATGACGAGGGCGGCGTTGGCCGCGGAAGCGCAGTCGCGCATGGCGTCGGCGGGGGTGGCGCGCCCGAGCAGCACGGAGACGATCGCCGCGGCGACGGCCTGCGAAACCTGCGGATAGGCGGGGTGGTTGGCGCGGACGTGCGAGTTGTCGAGCGCCTCGACGAACACGGAAAGCCCCGCGGTGTCCTGGGTTTTCCGCTGCCACTCCGGAAGCCGCTGCGATTCGGCGCTCAGCGGGAGGCTGCCGGCTCCGACGTCCCAGACGACGTCCTGGGAGGGCGCGGTCAGCCACCGCAGGAACGTCTTGGCCGCGGCGAGGCGCCGCTCGCCGTTGTCGAACACCGTCCAGGTGTCCGGCCCGGAGATGGTGATCGGCTTCCCGGTGAACGTGGGCAGCGAAACGATCTGGTAGTCCAGTCCCGCGTCGGCGATGTCGGGCAGCTGCCACGGCCCGGTCGGCACCATCGCGATCCGGCCCGAGGCGAAGGCCTGGTACATCTGCTCCGAGCCGGGCTTCGGGTCGACGTAGACGCTGCGGTCGGCGGCCAGCTTCCGGATCACTTCGAGCGCCTGCACCCCGCTGTCGGCGAAACCGATGCTGCGGCCGTCCTGCCCGACGATGGTGCCGCCGAGGTCCCAGATCATCGGCCACAACCGCCAGACGGTGTCCTCGTCGCCCGCGCCGGGCCAGGCAGTGCCGAACTGTCCTTGGTTCCGGTCGGTCAGTTTCTTCGCGGTGTCCACGAAGTCCTGCCAGCGCCAGGAGCCGTCCGGAAGCGGAACCCCGTGCTGCTGGAACAGTTTCTTGTTGCAGGCGACGGCCAGCGAATCCAGCATCGCGGGCACCGCGCGGACCCGCTCGTTCACCGTGACCGCTTCGAGGGCGGGCTTCCAGAACTGGGCCCCGCCGCGCACGACGTCGTCCATGTCGGCCACTCGCGGGCTGCGGGCGATGCTGGCGAGGTCGGAGCCGAAGATGTAGGCGATGTCCGGATAGGAACCGGACGCGAGCGCCGCGGTCACCTTCTGCAGCATGGCGTCGGCGAGCACGCCGCCGCCGAGGTCGATCCGGATGTCGGGGTGCTCGCGCTGGAACGCGGCGACCAGTTGCTTGAGGACTTTGAGGCCGGTGTCGTTCTGGCCGTGCCACATTTCGACCGTCACCGGTCCGGACGTGGCGGCGGGAGCCGGGGCGCACGCCGCCGCGGCGGGCACCAGGGCCATGGCTGCCGCGCCGCGGAGAAATCCGCGGCGGGTCAGTGTTCGCACGCGCATGGGATTCCTTTCTTCCCTGCGCTAGCTGTGCGGTCGGGGCTGGCGGGCGGGCGGGGTCATCTGCGGGTTCCTTCCGGTGGGGGAGCGGGGGAGAAGTGGGCGGCCACCTGGGCGGGCAGCGGCGGGATGTCGATCGGCACGGAGCCGGAACGCAGGGATTGCGTGGCGAGCGCGCCGGTCGCCACGGCCTCGCGCGCGGCGATCGGCGACAGTTCCGGCGGTTCGCCGTGCACCACGTAGCGCAGGAACTCAGTCATGGTACGGAGATCCGCGTCGGAATGTCCTGATGCGACACCGTCGATGGGGTATTCGCGGTCTCCGGCGGACGACCATTCGCGGCGGCGATTCCACACTTTCACCACGCCGCCGCCGGTGTCGCCGAAGTTTTCCGCGCGGCCTTCGGTACCGATCACGGTGTAATTGCGCCAGTAGTCCGGCGTGAAATGGCACTGTTCGTAGCTCGCGAGGACGCCGTTGTCGAGTCGCATGTGGACCATCGACAGGTCTTCGACGTCGACGACCGGGTTGAGGCCGGTTTGCGCGGCGGGGGGCCAGTTTTCGAAGGAGAACCAGTCGTCGGCGAGCCGGTCGCCCTGGCCGCTTCTGTCGGTGATCCCGCCGTAGACGGCCAGGTCGCCCATCGCGGTGACGCGACGGGTGAAACCGCCCGCGAGATAGTGGATGACGTCGATGTCGTGGCTGGCTTTCTGCAGCAGCAGCGAATTCACGCGGCTGCGGTCGGCGTGCCAGTCTTTGAAGTAGTAGTCGCCGCCGTTGCCGACGAAATGGCGGCACCACACGGCTTTCACCTCGCCGATCTCGCCGCGCGTCACAACGTCGTGCAGGGTGCGGACGACGGCGGCGTGCCGGAAGTTGTGTCCGATGTAGAGCGGGGTGCCGGTTTCTTGTGCGGCGGCGAGGACGGCGTCCGCGTCCGGAAGCGTGGTGGCGAGCGGCTTTTCGAGGTACACCGCCACTCCGGCGCGGAGCAGGTCGACGGCGATCTCGGCGTGCGTCCAGTCCGGCGACGTGACGATCACGGCGTCGACCAGATTCGCGAGGTCCTGGTGTCCGTGCACGATCTCGACCGCGCCGAACATTTCGCGCGCTCGCGCCCGGCCCCGTTCGTCGGGATCCGAAGCGGCCACGAGCTTCGCCGCGACCCCGGATTCCGCTACGTGCCGGGCGATCCCGGCCCGCAGGCCGACACCGGCCACGCCGACCCGCAGCACTCCGCGGTTCACCACGTCGCCACCTCACCTCTGCGTGATATTGATCTGTATGATGGCAAATCAATCAGAAATGCGCAATGGGCGGCGGGTCCGCTCACCGCGCGACGACCAGCTCCACCGAGGCCGCGGCCAGGTCGGCGGCGAACGAAGCGGGCGGCTCGGCGTCGGTGACCAGTGCGTCGATCGCGTCGAGCCGGCAGATGCGGGCGAATGTCGCCTTGGTCAGCTTGGTCGCGTCGGCCACCACGATCACGCGCCGCGCGACCTGGCTGAAATGCCTGCTGACGTCGGCTTCTCCCTCGTGCAGGGTGGTCGCGCCGTACTGGGAACTCAGGCCGTCGACGCCGAGAATGACGGTGTCCAGGGCGAACGCGGAGAGCGCTTCCGAGACGAGCGAGCCGACCAGTTCGTAGGACTGCCGCCGGGCGACGCCGCCGGTCACGACGATCTTGACCTGTGCGCGCACGGACAGCTCGTAAGCGATGTTGAGCGCATTGGTGACGACGGTGAGCCCGGTTTCGCCGTCGGCGCGCACGAACCGCTCGCTCTTGCCTAGCGCGCGGGCGACTTCGGTGGTCGTGGTGCCGCCGTTGAGCCCGACGGTTTCGCCGGGGCGCACGAGGTCCGCGGCGCGGGCGGCGATCGCGGTCTTCGCCTCGGCCTGCCGGGCGATCTTGTACTGCAGCGGCAGTTCGTAGCCGGTGCCCAGCGCGGCGGCCCCGCCGTGGGTGCGGGTGACCAGCCGCTGGTCGGCGAGGATCGAGAGGTCCCGCCGCGCGGTCGCGGCGGAGATGCCGAGCGCGCCGCCGATCTCCGCGATCGTGACGTTGCCCCGTTCGCTCACCAATTCGAGCAGGGCGTTCAGGCGTTGCTGGGGCGTCATGCCGGTCTCTCGTTCCTGGTCGGAGGCGGGTCGCCGCTCATCCTAGATCGCGGACCGCTCGACTGGATGATTGAATCTGCGCTATAACGCATAGACCAATCAAAAACACTCAAGTAGGGTGACGGCTGCGATCGCGCTCCCGCCCTGGATCGAAAGGCCTCCATCCCGTGTCCTCCCTTCCGGATGCCCCCGGCTCCTTCGTGGCCGCCGAACTGGCTTCCCAGCCCGAGATGTGGCGCGCGGCAGCCGCCCTCGCCCCGTCCGCAGTCCTGCCTGAGCCGGGCGAACGCGTGGCGGTCGTCGGCTGCGGCACCAGCTGGTTCATCGCGATGAGCTATGCCGTCGCCCGCGAGCAACGCGGTCACGGGATCACCGACGCCTTCGCCGGTTCCGAATACCCGGCGTCGCGCGAGTACGACCGCGTCGTGGCGATTTCCCGCTCCGGCACCACGACCGAGATCATCGACCTGCTCACCGCCATGTCCGAGCAGCGCACCGTGCTGATCACCGCGGTCGGCGACAGCCCCGCCGCCGCGCTCGCGGACGAGGTGGTCGAACTTTCCTTTGCCGACGAACAATCCGTCGTGCAGACGCGGTTCGCCACCACCGCGCTCGCCTTGCTGCGCGCCGGTCTCGGCGACGACATCGACCAGCTCGCTACAGCTTGTGCGCAAGCGCTGACCGAACCCATTGACGATCTCCTCGACGCTGAACAGGTCACCTTCGTCGGCCGCGGCGCCGCAGTCGGCCTGGCTTGCGAGGCCGCGCTGAAAACCCGCGAGGCCGCCCAATTCTGGGCCGAGTCCTACCCCGCGATGGACTACCGCCACGGCCCGATCGCGATCGCGCAACCAGGCCGTCTCGTCTGGTCGCTGGGCCCGGCCCCCGCCGGACTCGCCGAGGACGTCGCCCGCACCGGCGCGCGCTTCGTGCACCACGACCTCGACCCGCTCGCCGCCCTCGTGGTGGCGCAACGCTTCGCCGTCGCACTCGCCGCCCGGCGCGGCCTCGACCCGGACCGCCCGCGTTCGCTGACGCGCTCGGTCATCCTCGCCTGATGATCGTCGCCCTCACACCGAACCCGGCCGTCGACGTCACCTACCGGATCGGCGTCCACGCGCCCGGCGACACGAACCGGGTGCTGGAGGTGCAGCGACGCCCGGGCGGCAAGGGTGTGAACGTCGCCCGTGTGCTCGCCGCGCTGGACGTTCCCGTCCGGGCAGTGCTCCCGCTGGGCGGGGATGCGGGGCGGTGGCTCCGTACCGCGCTGGACGTGCCTTTCGACGCCGTCCCCATTTCCGGCGAGACTCGCACGACCGTAACGGTGACCGGAGATGGTCACCCGACCGTCTATGCCGAGCCCGGGCCGGAAGTGTCCGAAGCGGAATGGAGCGCTTTCGGCGAGCGCCTGGCCGAAAACTTGGCTGGGGCCGGATTCCTGGTGATTTCCGGCTCTTTCCCTCGGGGTGCTTCGCCGGACCTGGTGGCCGATTGGGTCCGCATCGCCCGGGACGCCGGAGTGCGGACGCTGGTCGATGCGTCCGGACCGGCGCTGCTGGCTGCCGCGCGGGCCGGTGCGGTGGTGAAGCCGAACCGGGCCGAACTGCTCGCGGCGACTTCCGCTGCGGACGAAGTTTCCGGTGCGGCAACGCTTCTGCGCCTTGGTGCGCGGTTGGTTGTGGTCTCGCGCGGGGTCGACGGTATCGCCGCCTATACGCCGAGTGGGGCCCGGATGGTTCCTGCCGTGCCTGGTGCGCGCGGCAATCACTATGGCGGCGGTGTTGGTGATATCTCTGCTGTCTCTGGGGTGGATGGCAACCTGGCCGGTGCTGAGCGCTCAGCGGTGGCGGGTGATATCTCTGCTGTCCCCGGCTCGCGCGGCGACCCGACCAGCGCTGGACGCTCTGCGGCGGCTGGTGATATCTCAATGGCCCCTGGCGTGCACGGCAACTCGACTGGTGTCGGGCGCTCGGCTGCTGGTGATATCTCTGTTGTCCCTGATGTGCACGGCAGCCCGACCGCTGCTGCGCGCTCAACGGCCGTAGGTGATATCTCTGCCGTCCCCGGCGAGCACCGCAACCCAGCCGATGCCAGCGACTCAGCCGCCGCTGGTGATGTCCTGGCCGTTCCCGCCATCCCCGGCGTGCACGGCAACCCCACCGGCGCCGGGGACGCAGCAACCGCCGGTCTGGCCGCCGCCCTCGCCGACGGTCGTCCCCTGATCGAAGCCCTGCGCACTGCCGCCGCCCTGGGTGCCGCGGCCGTCCTCCGCCCCGTCGCGGGCGAGGTCGATCTGTCCGCCTACCGCCGATTCCTGAACGGAGCCCCCGCATGATCACCCGCCCCGACCTGCCCCGGATGCTCACCGCCGCCCGCGAGCGCGGTGCCGGCGTGGGCGCGTTCAACGTGATCATGCTGGAACACGCCGAGGCCATCGCCGCGGGCGCGGAACAAGCCGGCTTGCCGGTGATACTGCAGATCAGCGAAAACTGCGTCCGCTACCACGGCGGCCTGGCCCCGATCACCGTGGCGTCAAGGGAAATCGCCCGCCGCGCCTCCGTCGACGTGCTGGTGCACCTTGACCACATCGAAGACCCCGAGTTGATCCGCGAGGGCATCGCACTGGGCGTCGACAGCGTGATGTACGACGGATCGCACCTGCCATACGAGGAAAACCTGCGCACGACCCGCGAAATCGCCGACCGGTGCCACGCGGCGGGCGTGGCGGTGGAGGCGGAACTGGGCGAGGTCGGCGGAAAAGACGGCGTGCACGCACCCGGTGCTCGCACCGACCCCGGCGAGGCGGTGGATTTCGTCGCCGCGACCGGAGTGGACGCGCTGGCGGTCGCAGTGGGCACGTCCCATGCGATGGTGGAGCGGACCGCCCAGGTGGATCGGTCACTGGTGGCCCGGTTGCGCGAGGCCGTGCCGGTTCCGTTGGTATTGCACGGTTCTTCGGGGCTGTCCGACGAAGAACTGCGCGGTGCGGTGGTGAGCGGGATGACGAAGGTTAATATCTCAACTCATCTCAATGGTCTGTTCACGCGGTCGGTCCGGCAGTTCCTGGCGGAGCAGCCGGAGGCGGTGGATCCGCGGAAGTACGTCCGGCTCGGGCGGACCGCGGTGGCTTCGGAGACTGCTCGGCTTTTGCGGCTGCTTGCCGGTTGAGCGGTGCTGCCGGGTGCGGCGGCGCGTAGCGGTACCTGCGATAGGCGGTGGGGAGCGGGCCGGTGACTGTTTCCGGCCTCAAGCCGAATCCGAGGTGCCTGCTCAGGATCGCCATCATCGCGATCGACGCGTCGCCGACCGGCGGGCACGACCCGAAATTGAGGAGACCGGCCTCGGACATCTCGTCGTCGAACATGTGCGCGCGAGTCCCGCCTCGGGAGTCGTATGGCTCGCCGCACATGAACGTGAAGACGAACTCGCCGTGCGAGCGGTAAGTGACCACTGCGGGATCGAATTCGTTGGCGGCGATGAAGACGACATCGGTGTGCCGGGCCAGGTGGCTCGAGATGCCGTCGACGTGCGTCTTCTGCTGGAAATACTCGATCACGACCGTCCAGTCGCCGGACTCGGCCACGCGAATCCATTGCGGACCGTCGAGGAACCCGGCGGTTTGCAGGACTGGGTCGGTCAGCGCTTCCCGTGCGGTCAGCATTCGCGCCGAGCCCGGGTCGAGGTCGAACACGCGGAATACCTCCGTCGTGCTCATCTGGCGCACGAAGGTCAGGGCACCGCCGTCGAGGACGACGCCTGCGGGGGAGACCAGCCACGCCCAGTCCGGATCCAGCCGGTACCGATCGTCCACGGGCGGCGTCTCGTTCATCGGCGGTCCTCCGGCTGCGTGCTGATGCCGATGATCTTATGCGCCGGACGCGCCGGGTCCGGGTCTTGTATCCTTGGTATACCAAAAGCGCCCCCGCTGAGAAAGGTGCTCTCCGTGTTGATCCGTGACGTCCGCCCCTGGGGCGGTCAGCGCAGCGACGTCGAGGTGATCGGCGACCGGATCGCCGCGGTCCGCCCGCACGACCCGGCGGCGGCACCGAGCCCGGACACGGTCGAGGGGCGCGGGCGGCTGCTGTTCCCGTCGTTCAGCGACGTGCACGTCCACCTCGACTCGACGCGGATCGGCCTGCCGTTCCGGCCGCACACCGGGGCGCCGGGCGTGTGGGGGATGATGCTGAACGACCGCGAGAACTGGCGCGACGCCGAGGTACCGCTGCCGGAACGCGTCGCGGGCACGCTGGAGCGGATGATCGCGAACGGCACCACCCGCGTGCGCACGTACGCACAGGTCGACGTCGACTGTCAGCTCGAGAAACTCGACGCCGTGCTCGCTGCCAAGGAACGCTTCGCCGGGCACGCCGACGTCGAGGTGATGGCGTTCCCGCAGGCGGGCATCCTGCGCGAACCCGGTACGGCCGACGTGCTGGAGGCCGCGCTGCGTTCGGGCGCGTCGGTGGTCGGCGGGATCGATCCCTGCTCGCTCGACAAAGATCCCAAGGGGCACTTGGACGTCGTGTTCGGGCTGGCCGAGAAATACGGCGTCGAAGTGGACATCCACCTGCACGAGCCGGGGCATCTCGGCGTGTTTTCGACCGACCTGGTGATCGAGCGGGTCCGCGCGCTGGACATGCGCGGCAAGGTGACCATGTCGCACGCGTACGAGCTGGGCTCGGTTTCGGAAGCGGTGAGCCGCCGCCTGATCGACACGTTCGCGGAACTGGACATCGCGATGGCGACCGTCGCGCCGTCCGTCGACCGGCAGTTGTCGCTGGCGGACTTGACGACCGCGGGCGTGCGCGTGGGGCTGGGGGAGGACGGCCAGCGGGATTACTGGAGCCCGTACGGCAACTGCGACCTTCTCGACCGCACCTGGCAGCTGGCCTTCACCCACGGCTTCCGTCGCGACGAGCTGATCGAGATGGCGCTGGTGGTCGCGACGATGGGCGGAGCGTCGATCATGAGCCACGACGTCCCCCGGCTGGCGGGCATCTCCGACCGGCCGGGCGTGGCGGTCGGCGACCGCGCGGATCTCGTCCTGGTGGACGGCGAAACCCCGACGAGCGCGGTGATGGACCGGGGGAAGGACCGCACGGTGCTGCACGACGGCGTCGTGGTAGCGGACGGCCTGGCGGTCGTAGACCTCTGAACGCGGCGGGGTCCCGGCGGGGCCGAGAGCCTCGCCGGGACCAGGCAAGGAAGCTCGACCGGGGGTTCCGCCGAAGCCGGTACGGCGGCCTCGGACGGATTCCGCCAGGATGCGATCCCCAGTTCGCGGAGAATCACGCGCGGCAAGGACCCCGCTGCGATTTGTCTTGCCTCGCCGGTGTCCCGGCAACGTGCGCCCTGGAACGCGGGCACCTCGCCCAGTCCGGCCCCGCCGCCCGGGGGCCGCCGCGGCTCGTCAAACTGCGAAGCCCGGATTCTCCGAACCGCGACAACCCCCGCAGCTCACCCCGTCGAAGCGGATTCCTCCGCCGGAAGCCGCCGCGCCGCCTCGCTTCTTCCCGTCGCGAGATGGGCCAGCACCAGCCGTTCCACCCGCTCGACATCCCGGTCCACGATCGCCTCGTAGAGGAGTTCGTGTTCCGCCGCCATGGCCTCCAGGTCGTCGTGCTGGCCGAGCAGCCAGCGCATCCGGCTGCGCAGCGTCCGCTCCAGTTCGCCGAGCAGTTCGTTCGCCGACAGCGACGTCACGACCTCGTGGAAGTCCGCGGCCGCACGGCGGGCCGCGACCGCGTCGCCGGCGCGGGCGGCGCGCAGCTCCTCGTCCAGCACCTCCCGCAGTCGCGCCAGGCCCTCGCGTGTGCGGCGCTGTGCGGCGAGCCGGAAAGTCAGGCCCTCGAAGGCCGTGCGCACCTCGTTGAGGTCCGCGACATCCGACGCGGTGAACTCCCGCACCACCGACCACGACCGCGGCCGCGGCGTCACCAGACCCTCGTTTCCCAGCGCGCGCAACGCATCCCGCACTGGCACCCGGCTCACGCCCATCTCCGCGGCCAGATCCCGTTCGACCAGCTTGCTTCCGGGAGCCCGCGTGCCGTCGAGGATCTCGTCGCGCAGCTGTTCCGTCACGCGCTCCGACTCCGACGCGAACCCCGGCTCCATCCGATCCCTCCCGCTGTCGTCACCGACAGTATCGGCGAACCTTCCCCCAGGCTCCCGGAAAAACCGGTGCCCGGCAAGGCCTGGCCGCCAGGTTCCGCCTTTTGGTATACCTAAATGCACCGACCGGAAGGAATCCGATGCGTACTCGCTGGCGTGCGCGCCATGTGCTGGCCCACCAGAACGGGCGGCACGTCCTGCTGGAGAACGGCGAGGTCGTCTGGGAGGACGACGTCGTCGCCTACGTCGGCCCGCGGTATGCCGGAACGACCGACCGGGACGTCGACCTTGGCGAATCACTCGTGCTCCCGGGTCTGATCGACCTCGACGCGCTGACCGATGTGGACCATCTCGTCCTCGATTCCTGGGCCACAGCCGACCGGGCACCAGGCTTGCAGTGGTCCGAAGACTACTTCGCGCACCGCCGCCGCGACGTCTTCACGCCGGAAGAACGGCAGACCATTCGCGAGTACGCGCTCATTCAACTGGCGCTGCACGGCATCACGACGTTCATGCCGATCGCGTCGGAGATCCATTCGTCGTGGGCTGAGCCGTACGAGGAACTCGTCGCGATGGCGGACTTCTCGCGAAATCTCGGGCTACGCGGATACCTGGGCCCTGCATACCGTTCCGGCGTCAATGTGGCCACTGTGGACGGTACGCGCACAGTGGCCTTCGACGAACGCCGCGGCGAGGAAGGGTTCGCCGACGCGCTGCGGTTCCTCGACCATGCAAAGGAACTGTGGGATCCGCTCGTCAATGGCGCGCTGCTGCCGTGTCGCATCGAGACGCTCACCGAAGACCTCATGCGCGCCACTGCGGACGCGGCGCGGCAGCGCGACGTCCTGGTGCGCCTTCACTGCCTGCAAGGCATGCTGGAGCGGGAACTGATCCTGGACCGCTACGGCATAACGCCGCTGGACCTGCTCAAACGCACCGGCCTGCTCAATGACCGGTTGCTGATCCCGCACGGCCAAGTGCTCGACCGCCATCCCGACGTCCACGGCGAGGACCGCGGCGACGTCGCGACCTTGGCCGCGACTGGCGCGTCGGTGATCCATTGCCCGCTCACGTCCTTCCGCTACGGCCACGCTCTGCGCTCGTTCCGCGACTACCGCGAAGCAGGCGTAAACCTCTGTCTGGGCACGGATTCCTTCCCTCCGGACCTGGTGCGCGGCATGGACGTCGGCGTACACCTGGCGAAGGTGATGGCCGACCGAGCCGACGCGGCTCCGGCCGAGTGGTACGTCGAAGCGGCGACGCTCGGCGGCGCCCGCGCGCTGCGCCGCGACGATCTCGGCAGGCTTGCTCCGGGCGCGCAGGCGGACCTCGTCGCGTTCCACGTCGGCGACCTGCGCGACGGTGTGCGGGACGATCCGATCCGCACTTTCCTGCTCAGCGGAACCGCCCGCCAGGCAACACATTCCGTCGTCGCGGGCAGGCCGGTGCTGGTGGACGGACGTGTACCCGGAGTCGACGAGCAGGACCTCCGCCGTCGCGCGCAGGCGTTGTTCGAGAAGATGCGCGCCGCGTATTCAGAGCGGGACGTCGAACGCCGGGAGGCGGGGGAGTTGTTCCCTCCGACCTTCCCGGCGTTCCAGGAGTAGCAGGGGCTATCGCCGAGAGACGATAACCCCGCGCTTCACCACGAGCCGCCGCGGAGGATGGGATACGACGGCTTCGGCCGGGTACGTTGCGTCTACCAGGAAGAAATCAGCGTGGTCGCCGATCCGCAGGCCGTAATCCTTGAGCCGTAACGCTTTCGCGCCGCCGTACGTCGCCGCGTGCAGCGCGAGTTCGATTTCCGCGTCGGTCCGGAACGAGCTGCGGTACGCCAGGTGCATCGTGCGGGTCAGCATGTCCCCGTCGCCGTACGGACCCCACAAATCGCGGATGCCGTCGTTGCCGCACGCGGCGTTCGCTCCCGCGGCCCGCATTTTGGCCAGCGGCGGCACCGGACGGTCGTAGACCGCCGCGGTGGTCAGCGTGATCCGCTGTTCGGCGAGGCCCTCGAGCAGCCGGTCCTGCTGCGCGTCCGGGATGCCGCAGATGCCGAACGCGTGCCCGATCGCGACCTTTCCGGCGAGCCCGAGCGCCTTCGTCCGCTCGATGATCAGCTCGATTTCCCAGGCCCCGAGCGGACCTTCGTCGTGCAGATGCAGGTCGACGCCGCAGCCGTGCCGCGCGGCGATGTCGAAGATCGCGTCGAGATGCCCGCGCGGATCGCGGTCGTAGCCCGCCGGGTCGATGCCGCCGACGTTCTCCACGCCGGACGCCACCGCCCGCTCCAGCAGAGCCAGCGTGCCGGGCCGGGTGAGCAGGCCGCCCTGGGGGAAGGCGACCTGCTCGACGGTGACCCGGCCGCGATGCCGCGCCGCCGCCTCCCGCACCGCCTCGATGCCGGACAGCCCCAGTTCGGGGTCGACATCGGTGTGCGTGCGGACGAAGGAGGTGCCGTTCGCGATCATCGCGCCGAGCAGCGCGGCCGCGGGTTCGGGCGAGGGGAGCCCGAATTCCTTGCGGCGGCGCTGTTCGTTCGAGATCCGGTCGGCGAGGGCCGAGCCCGAAGTGTTCGGCACCCAGGGGAGGCCCCAGAGCGTTTTGTCGAGGTGACAGTGCGCGTCGACGAGGCCGGGCAGCAGCAGTGCGCCGCCGCCGTCCTCGACCGGGAAATCGGCTGGGATCTCCGCGTTCGTCGGTCCGAACCCGGTGATCCGGCCGTCGCGCACCAGTACGTCCGTCGGATCGCTGCCGCCGGGCCGGACGTTGCGCAGCAACAGGTTCACGCCACTCCCTCCGCAGCCTCGGCGCGGACTGCGGGTTCGCGCCGCTCGGAGGTGGCGAGGCTGACGCCGACCGTGAGCACGACGTTGACGACGATCGCGAGCAGCCCCGGATTGAGGCCCCACAAGGTGTTCTTCGAGGCAAGGACCGTCCACGCCACGATCGCCACGCCGACCACGAGCCCGGTCGCCGCGCCTGCCTTGGTCAGCCGCCGCCACACCAGCCCCAGCACGATCGCCGGGAAGAACTGGGACACGCCGTTCTGGCCGGTCAGCAGCAGGTTCACCAGCAGCGCCGGCTGGAAGACCGCGAACACCAGCGCCACCGCGGTCACCACGACGACCAGGCCGCGCGACAGCCGGAACACGCCCAGTTCGCTCGTCTTCGGACGCAGGACGCCCTGGTAGACGTTGCGGGCCAGCAGCGTCGCGGACTGCAGGAGCAGCAGGCTGATCGGCACGATCGCGGCGAGCGCACCCGCCCCGCCGACGAGGCCGACCACCCACGACGGCATGGTCTTCACCGTCAGCGAAAGCAGCGCGCCGTTGGTGGCGCTGCCCTTCAGCCCGGGCACGACCAGCATCGCCGCGAAGCCGACGAACAGCGTCAGCGCGATGAGGATCTGGTACAGCGGAAGGTAAATCGCGTTGCGGCGGATAGTCTGCTCGGACTTCGCGGTGTACATCGCGGCCAGCGCGTGCGGGAACATGAAGAACGCCGCGCTCGTGACGAGCAGGGTCGACATCATCCACGGCACGCCGAGCGGGCTGCCCGGAGCTGGTACGCCAAGGAAGCCGGGGTGCTGTGCCTGCACGGTGTCGATGAGATGTCCGAAGCCGCCGAAGTAGTGCACCGGAATGGCGATGCCGACGACCAGCACGGTGCCGATCAGCAGGATGTCCTTGAGCACCGACACCCACGCGGCGGCCTTCATGCCGGACGCGTAGACGAACACCGCGATCAGCACCACCGCGAGCACCATGCTGGTGACCCGGTTGATGCCGGTCGTCGTCTCGACGATCTGGCCGAGGCCGAGCAGCTGCGCCTCGATGTAGGGAATCATGAACGCCACGCCGACGATCGCGGTGAGCGCGCCGAACCACGGGCTGCGGAACCGGTGGGTGAAGAAATCCGCTTGCGTGACAAGGTTGTGCTTCTTCGCGTACCTCCACAATGGAGGGAGGAAGAAGTAGGAGAGGACAAAGGCGCACGTGCCATAGCCGGCGATGTAGAACGCCGCGCCGCCGTTGGCGTAGGCGAACCCGGAGGCGCCGAGATAGGTGAAGGTCGAATAGGTCTCGCCCGCGGCGAGCACCCAGAACAACAGCGTCCCGTAGGACCGGCCGGCGACCGTCCACTGTTCGAGGTCCATCTGCTTCCGGCCGCGCGCGGCCAGTCCGATGACCACCGCCAGCGCCACCACGGCCAGCGCGACCGCCGCGCCCGCGTTCATCGCTGCTCCTGCTCGGTTTCGGCGGCGCTCGGGCGCCGGATGCGGTCGGCGACGCCGAGGAACACGGGCGTGAGGGCCACCCAGAGCAGGATCCAGAACCCGATCTCGGGCAGGAACCAGATCCGGCCGCCGCCGCTGAACCAGGGCAGCCCGGCGATCATCGCCACGTAGGGGGTGAAGGCCACCGCGGCCACCACTGCGGAACGCTTCATCGCGCACACCCTTCGTTGTTTGGTATACCATAAGCGCGGCGGGTGGCGGGTTGTCAAGGGTGCGGGCGGGAACGATGCGGGCTCGCGGCTGTCCCTTGCGGCTGAACTTGCGGCGTCCGTTGAGACGTCGGGTCTGGACGGTGGTTGTTTGTCCGATTTGGACGTTGCGGATCGAGCTGGGGTGACCGGGTCGCGGTTTGGTAGACCGGATCACTCGCCTTGGCCGAGGCAAAACCAGTTGCCGGTGCTCTTGCCCGGCGGATATCCGTGCCGTCGACAGGGGCACGATGGACAGCCCGACCACGGAGCTGGTGGTGGCCGACCGGCCAGGCTGAACTGGAGTTGGCGCGCCGGTCCGGCTGGCGCGCGCGGCTACCGGAGCAGCCGATCTTCTGCCCGGTGCGGCAGGCGGGCGGCGAGACGATCCTGTAGCTGCGGGTTCCTGCCGAGGAACTGACGGAGTTCAACGCGCACCTGGTCGGCGAGATCGAGGTCGTGCACGAATCCGCTCCGGCGGCGGCACAGTGGCAGGCTCTTCGGGATCACTCACAGGGCGGCAGGGGTCTGCGCTGGGTGAGGGCGGTGTGCGCCTCCGGGGTGGTTGAGGTCGGCAGGCAGGCGACGGCGAGTGACCGCGAGGGCCGGCTTGCGTCACCGTGGACGGATGGACACGACGCTGGCAGGGCTCGCTGGGAAGCTCCTGATCCAGTGTCGGCCCGCGCAGTCCAGGACGCTGCTTGGTGTCTGCGCCGCGCATGACACCGGGCTCGTCTTGACGGGGAGGTCGGCGGCGGACGCGGTGAAGGCGCTCCGCAAGGAAGGATTCGACGGGCCGGTTCTGTGCGATGCCGAGCGCTACGCCGGAAAGCGGCGTGTCCTTGCCGGAACTGGGACGCATCCTGCGTGGTGTCAGACGCAGCGGAATCTCGGGTTGCTGCCGCTGACTGATTCCGGCTATGTCGCAGCGCGCGACTGGCCGGGCCTTCGCGGGATCCTGAAGGCTGCGGCGAGGGAGACGTCGGCGGTCGCGCTGCTGCCTCTCTCTGCCTGGTGGTTCGACAGCGGGCCGATCGCCGCCGCACTGGCGAGGGAAATCAACCGGCACGGCGTTCCCGTTGCTGTCGTTCTTGAGCACCGGGCCGATCCGTTCGGGGTTCAACGCGTGCTGCGCGCATTTCTGCGTTTCCTGGCCGACTGCGCGGTTCCGGTGCTGGTGCTGCGCTGCGACATCTCTGCTGTAGGCCTTTTGTGCCATGGCGCGTATGCAGCCGCAGTGGGCACGAGGAGTTCGCTGCGGCACCTTTACCCGGGCTCCGGAGGCCGCCTCGGCGGTCCTTCGGTGTTCGTGCCCCGCCTGCTCAGCTATCACCGGATCGAGACCTGCGCGAAGATATTCGGCGAGACACCGGAGATCGGACAGCTGTGGACATGCCCGTGCCCGCTCTGCGCGGACCGCACCCCGGCCGGCCTCGACGGTTCTTCGGCTGTCCAGCACGACGTTGATCGTCAGCTCGCGCTGCGGGACGAGTTGTTCGGGCGGCCGCTGACGGCGGACCAACGCCGGAGTTCCTGGCACGAGACGTGCAGCCACGCGGGCTATGTCCATCGGCAGGTCGCCGAGGCCCTCCGGCGATGGACCGAACCGGCGAACCTGCGGGCTTGGTGCAAGGTCACCGAGGATCCGCTGCCGCGCAGCATCCCGGGTCAGCCGGCGGCAGGGTCTGCACGTCCGCGGCCAAGCGAGGCCATTCCCGGCGATGCCGATCGGCGGCGGGCAGCCGACCGTGGGACTCGTCGATCAGGTGCCTGAGCTGAACCTATGACTCACCTGCGCCGCGGGGCGGCTGAAGGATCAGCGCTCACGAAACGTCGAGCCCGCCGGACAACCTGCGGAAACACCGCACCGCCAACTCCGCCGGCGCGGCCTTCTCGTCGGTTCCAGCCCAGATCTCGAGCGAAATCCGGATCGCGTCCGTCGCCGCGGCCGCGACCAGGTGCACAGTCACCTCGTCCGTCTCCGGAGCCAGCCGTGCCAGCACGGGCCGGAGCCGGGTCTCGGATTCGCCGTTCACCCGGTGCCACACGGCCGCCAGAGCCGAGTCGTCCCCGCTCGCGGCCCGCAGCAGCCCGCGCGTCCAGGTGAACTCCGGGGTGGCGTCGGCGGCGGAGATCGTCTTGCGGATCGCGTCCTCGACCGCCTTCAGCAGCGGGGTTCCTTCCGTGGTGGCCGCGAGATGCTCCCGCCACGAATCGGCTCCGACGACCAGCAGCGGTGCGACCGCGTCCTCTTTGGTCCGGAAGTAGCGGTAGAAGGTGCGCGGCGCGACGCCCGCCGCGGCAGCGATCGCTTCGGCGGTCGTCCCCTGGGCGCCGTGTTCGGTGAACAGGCGCGCGGCGGCGCGGGCGATGTCGAGTTGTGTCGCCGCTTTGCGCCGTTCGGTCAGGGTCGGGGTCTTTCCGCTCACCGCGACAACGCTACTCGAAGACTGTCAATAGTGCACGACTCGCCAAGGTGGCACAGTCTGCCACTTAGGCGTAGACTGACGGCAGGAGAAGGGAGCGGACCATGAACCGTTACGAAGGACGCCGCGTGCTGGTCACCGGAGGAGGCTCGGGCATCGGACAGGCGACGGTCCTGCGGATGCTGGCCGAGGGCGGCCGCGTCGTCGCCGCGGACATCAGCGAAGCGGGCCTGGCGGACACTGTCGAGAAGGCGGGCGACGCGGCGGACCGGCTGCGCACTGTGGTCGTGAACGTCGCTGACGAGGCGTCGGTCAAGGCCGGGGTCGCGTCGGCGGTCGAGCAGCTCGGCGGGCTGGACGCGGTCGTCAACGCCGCTGGCATCCTGCGGTCGGCGCACACCCACGAGATGCCGGTCGAGGCGTTCGAGCAGGTGCTGCGCGTCAACCTGGTCGGCACGTTCCTGGTGATCCGCGAGTCGATCCCGGCGCTGCGCGAAGGCAACGGCCCGGCGGTGGTGAACTTCAGCTCGACGTCAGCGATGTTCGCGCACCCGTACATGGCGGCGTACGCGGCGAGCAAGGGCGGCATCCAGTCGATGACGCACGCGCTCGCGTCCGAATACGCGAAGGACGGCATCCGGTTCACCGCCGTGCAGCCCGGTTCGATCTCCTCAGGCATGACCGACGGCAGCGGCGAGAGCAAGCAGAGCGTCGGCCCCGGCTTCCCCGAGGACGCCGATTTCACCCTGCTCGGCAAGCTGCTTCCCGCTCTGGGCCAGGGTTTCGCCGGTCCGGAGACGGTCGCTTCGGTGGTCGCGATGCTCGCCAGCGAGGACGCCGCGTTCATCACCGGCACCGAGGTCCGCATCGACGGCGGCACGCACTTCTGATGCGCGTTTTGTTCAAGAACCGGAGGACGGCCGGGTCGTAGCGTCGCGGCATGACAAAGTTCTCGACCGCCCAGTGCGGGGTGCCGCGGTGATCCTCGTGACTGGCGGACTCGGCATGATCGGCGCGCACACGGCCCGGGCGCTGGCCGATCTCGGGCAAGACGTGCTGGTCACCGGGCACCGGCGGACGGACGTCCCGTCGTTCCTGGCCGGCCGGGTCGCCGTGGAAACGCTCGACGTGACCGACCGGGACGCGTTCCTCGCCCTCGGCGACCGGTACGACATCAGCGCGATCGTCCACCTGGCGGGCAGCATCCCGGGCGACGACCCGGTCGCGTTCTTCCGGACGGACCTGGCCGGGCTGACCAACGCCCTCGACGCCGCCCGGGCATGGCAGGTGCGGCGGTTCGCCGTGGCGAGCAGCCTGGGCGTGTACATCGGACGCGACGAGCCGTGCTGGCACGAGGATCTGCCACTGCCGACCGCGGACCTGCCGCATCTGATCGTGGCGTTCAAGAAAGCCGTCGAACCGCTGACGACGCACAGTCTGCAGGGGAGCGGCGTGGAGCCGGTGGTGCTGCGGATCGGGACGGTCTGGGGACCGCTGGTGGACCCGGAATCGCCGTTCTTCCCGATCCCGTCGTATCTCAACGCCGGCCTGTGCGGCGCCACCCCGCGCCCGCTGGTCGCCGATGAGGGCTTCGACTGCTGCTACGCACCGGACGCCGGCCGCGCGATCGCTTTGCTGACCACGGCGCCTTCGTTGAGATATCACACGTACAACGTGTCGAGCGGACGGCCGGTGACCAACCGGGAGTTCGCGGAGGCGCTGGCGGAAGTGGTGCCAGGTGTTCCGGACCAGTTGCAGCCTGGAGGGGAAACGGGGCCGTACCTGGATATTTCCCGGCTCCAGGAGGAAACGGGCTTCGCGCCGGAGTTCGATGTTCGGGCGGCGGTGAAGGATTACGCCGCGTGGCGGAAGACGAATCCGCGCTGAGCGTGCACTAGCCATAGTGGACGGTCCGGGCGGCGGTGCGGGAGTTCACCGCTAGCGACGTCGCGGATCTGCAGGAAGTCCTTGTGGCGCTGGAAATCCTGACGTTCAAACTCGCGGCTTTGCGGCATTCCCGCGCCGGACTGGATCGGCTCCGCGGTCGCGGGGGAGCGCGGCGCGGGCTGGGGCGCGGAGAGGATCGAGCGCGGTGCCCGGGTTCACGGACTTATGACCGAACGGGTGTCCCCGGCTCAAAAGCCGGGGACACCAAGGAAAACTCAGTTCGTATGCGAGATTTCGATGTAATGCTTGCCGTTCATGGGAATGCACTCGGCACCGTCCACTGTGGGGTCCGGCGGAAGCGCGCGCAGGGCGTGGACGCAGTCGTCCGGGGTTTCGTACGGTCCCTTGTACTCGAGGTGGCTGGCGAACGCGGTGCCGCTGAGCAGCAGCGAAGCGCCGGTGGTGGCGACGCACACCGCCGCGGTGGCCGCGAATTTCCGCATGTTCATGGAACAATCCCTCCGGTTCCGGCGATCGTGCGGGCTGACGATCGTCTCTGCAAGATCGCTACCCGGGCCGAAACGCGCTGAATCGCTCCTTGCCTGTTCGACTGAAAGGAATTGATCGAACGGGCATCGGACGCGACCTTGCCGGAACGGCAAGTTTCCGTGCCATCGCCGGGCCGGGCTGGCGAAACTGGGCCGCATGATCACCGCATCCCGGCCGCTGTTTCGCTCGATCGCGGCGCTTGCTCTCTCCGTCGTGCTCGCGATCGGCACCGCGGCCTGTTCCACGCCGACCTCCGCTGAGGTTCCTTCCTATGCCGCCGCCACCCAGAACGATCCGGCGTTCCAGAACACCTTCCGACACGAGTTCGCCGACGTCGACGGCGTTCGGATGCACTACGTCGCCGGTGGCAGCGGAACCCCGGTCGTGCTGATCCACGGCTGGCCCCAGACCTGGTACGGCTGGTGGCCGGTCATGCCTGCTCTCGCGAAGCACCACACCGTCTACGCGATCGACCTTCCCGGACTGGGCGACAGCACCGGATCACCGAGCGGATACGACAAAGCCACCCTGGCACGCTACGTGCACACCCTGGTCGCCGAACGGCTCAAGATCAAGAACGCCGCAGTCATCGGGCACGATTTCGGTGCGGCGGTCGCGTTCCAGTACGCGAGCCAATTCCCCGGCGACACCGCCCGTCTCGGCTATTTCGATCTGCCGCTGCCCGGGCCCGCGATCAACGCGGCGACTTACCGGACCTTGAGCTGGCACATCGCTTTCCACTCTCAGCGCCGTGTTCCTGAAGCAGTTGTCGGCGATGACGTCCGGGAATATCTCGCGCTGTTCTACCCGCAGGTCTCTTTCGGCGGGACAGCATTCGGCGGCACCTCGGAGCGGTCCCCGTTCACCGAAGCCGAGGTCAACGAGTACACCCGGACCTACAGCCGTCCCACGGTGCTGTCCGGCGGGTTCGAGCTTTACCGGGCGCTGGACAAGGATGTCCGCGACACCGTGGCGGCGGCACCGGTGAAGGTGCCGACGCTGCTTCTGGCCGCCCAAGGCCAGCTTGACGCTATCCGGGGGACGGTGGCGCCGCGGCTGACCGACATTGTCCAGGCTGCGGATGTGCCGCACGCGGGGCATTGGCTGGTCGAGGAGAATCCGCAGTTCGTGGCGGGGGAGTTGGAGCGCTTTCTGAACGGCTGATCTGGCACGGCGAAACGAGGACGTTGAGACACCAGGCGAGGCAGAAGTTCGAGCTGCCCGCCTGGTGTTCTCCTCAACTGGTCCAGCCCTGCCGGATGATGCGTTCCAGCTCGTCCAGATGCGGCCGCGCCTCCCGCGCCGGACCGGGATCGGCGGTGTCGAACAACCGCTCCAGGTCGAGGAGGGCGGCCTGTGCCTGCGCCTCGGCCGAATCCGGCGGCTCGGGCGAACTCGCCCATGGCTCGCTCCACTGGCCTGAACCCTCTCGGCTGACCGCGGATCGGAAGATCAGTTCCTCCACGGTATCCGCGGTCAGGCCGAGTTGCGCGGACCACGATCCCAGCAGCGCCACGTACTTTTCGTAGACGGCGGGCCGCCACTCGTCGATCATCAGGCGCAGGCCGGTGTGTGTCGACAGCCAGCGGCGCACCACGGCGTCCAGGATCGGGGCGCTGTCCGCGGATTGCGCGGCCGTGACGAAGCGCAGGTACTTCGTGCCGAAAGCCACCCCGAGGTAACGCAGCGGTTTGTCCGCCAGGTCGCGGAAGGCCGCCAACCCGCCGTGTTCCCGCGCGACGAGCGCGACCTCGGCCAGCCGGTCGACGGCGTGCGGGTTCTCGGTGAGCACGCGGGCCGTGCGCCAAGGGCCGTAGCCGACCCGGCCGTAGCCCCAGATCATCGCGGTCAGGAAAGCCTGTTCGGCACCCTCCGGGGTCGCCGCGTGCGCCGCGTGGCGGGTGGCTTCGGTCCGGTCGATGCGCTCGGGCAGGGCGTCGAGGAACGCGTGCTGGTTCGGGAAGTGCTTGCGCCAGGCGGCGAGGGACCAGCGGACAGGCGGTTGGGCTGGCGAGCCCTGTTCCTGCCAGCGCTGGACGGTGCTGGTCAGTGCCGCCGGAACTGGTATCTCATCCGAGGTGGTTGTCATGGGTTACCCCTTACCTAGATGACCGTGGTACTACACGGCGATCCATCAGATCACTGGGCCTCCGCCGCTGAATCGGCAGAGAGGCGAGCGCGAGGCTTGGAACAGCGCTGATCCAAGCCTCGGCGCCTGGGTGAAAGCAGGACCGTCTCCGCCGATTAGGTCTAGACATCCGATGGATGCCCGTCTTACGCTCCCCGCCGTCACCGTTCGGTCACGGATCCGGCAGGAGGACCACCGTGTCGATTCCCGCGAGCCTGGCGCTTGCCGCGGTATTGACGGCAGGAGGCATGGTGCCCACTGCCATCAGTACTGCGGAAACAGCTGGCTGTCACGGGCCGATCCGCCCGGCCGCGATCCAGACTGTGCAGTCGTGCGACGGCATGGACCGGATCCTCGCCAAAGCCGCCGCGACGGTGCCGCGCGCCGGGCAGGTCGCCTGGCAGCAGCGGCCGGTCACCGCGTTCACGCATTTCGGCATGAACACTTTCACCGACCGGGAATGGGGTTCCGGCGCAGAAAAGGAGTCGACGTTCGCGCCCGCGGTAGTCGACACCGAGCAGTGGATGCGCTCGATGAAGGCGGCCGGCGTGACGCAGGTGATGCTGACCGCGAAGCATCACGACGGGTTTGTCCTCTATCCGACGCGGTACACGAACCACTCTGTCGTCGCGAGCCCGTGGTGGGTCACGCCTGGGTGCACTGACGAGACGGTGCCGAAGGCTCGCGCGGCTGCGCAGAACGGCCGGGCGCAGGATCCCTCTGCGTACTGGCAGGTCCGCGCCGCTGGTTGCGTCAATCCGCGCGGTGATATCTTACGCGATTACGTTGATTCAGCGCGGAAAGCCGGGCTGAAAGTCGGCGTCTACCTGTCGCCGGCGGACGGTGCCGAGTTGCCTGCGCAGTTCTTCGCGGACCAGGTGAAGCGGGTCGAGGCGAAGGTCGCGGCGGGACAGCCGTTGAGCATCGAGGAGCAGGCGACCTACGACGACCGTACGAACACACCTGCCGGTCAGGGACGGTACGGCACTGGCAGCGCGGCGAAGGTGCGCACGATCCCGTCGCTGGTCCCGAACGACGACCGCGCCGCGGCGCTCGCGGCCGGGAAGCTGCCGAAGTTCACCGTCACCGAGGACGATTACAATACTTACTACCTGAATCAGATATACGAGTTGTTCACGCAGTACGGCCCCATCGACGAGCTGTGGCTGGACGGCGCGAATCCCTGGCGCGGCAACGGAATCAGCGAAACCTACGATTTCACGACGTGGTTCCGGATGATCCACGCGCTGTCGCCGGACACGGTCACGTTCGCCGGGCCCGCGGGGGTCCGCTGGGTCGGCAACGAGAAGGGCCAGGCCCGTCAGACCGAGTGGAGCGCGCTACCGACCACGGGCGACCCGAACACCGCGCACAACGAGGAGTTGTTCGTCGGCGGTGCGGAGGGCGCCGACCTCGGCTCGCGGCAAGTGCTCGCCGATCCGTCGGTGCGGTACCTGGAATGGGCACCGGCCGAAGCTGACGTATCAATCCGGCCGGGCTGGTTCTACCACCCGGACGAACAGCCGAAGACGCCCGCGCAGCTCGTCGACCTCTACCGTGCGTCGGTGGGGCGCAACGCCTCGCTGCTGCTGAACGTTCCGCCAGGTCCGGACGGCCGGATCGCTCCGGCGGACAGCGCCGCGTTGGCGTCCTTCGGGCAAGCTATCGCGCGGACACAAGCTCAGAATCTCGCCGTCGGCGCGCGAGGGTTGAGCGCGGTCACGGATTCCTCGCTCACGACGTCGTGGTCGCCGCTGCGCGGTGCGCTCGCCGGGACGATGGATGTCGTGCTGCCGAAGGCGGTCACCTTCGACCAGATCCGGCTGGGAGAGGACATCACCCGCGGCCAGCACGTCGAGGGCGCGACCGTACAGGCTGAAGTGGACGGTGCCTGGCGCACGATCGCGACCGTCACCACTGTCGGAGCCAACCGTCTCGCAACCCTCTCGTCGCCGGTCACCGCCCGCCACCTGCGTGTGGTCGTCACGCAGTCGCGGGCGACGCCGTACCTGGCTACCTTCGCGTTGTACCGCACTGTTCCCGCCGCCTGAGAGGAAGTCATGACTCTACGCCGCAGAGCTTGGCTCGCCGCTGTCGTCGCCACGAGTGCTCTCACGATCGTCCAGCCGGCTGCCGCCAAGCCAGGTTCGGTACCGGTCGTTTCCCCGACGCCGCAGCAAATCAGCCGCGACACCGCCGACGTGCCATTGCCGTCCTCGGTCGGGCTCGTCACGGACGGCAGCACGGACGGCCCGGCCAAGGACCTGCTGATTTCCCTGTTGAAACAACACGGGGTCAAGAAGATCAGCGCGGGTTCGCAGCGCGGGTTCGTCATCCGGCTCGGCAACGGCGGGGACGCGCCGACGCAAGCGGAGGGCTATTCGCTCGCCGTGCGGCGCGAAGGGGTGACGATCAACGGCCGGGACGGCGCTGGGCAATACTACGGCGTACAGACACTGCGGCAGTTGTTCGTCCGAAGTGGACACGGCTGGGCGGTGAGCGGCGTCGCGGTGCGGGACTGGCCGAACATGGCGCTGCGCGGGTCGATCGAAGGCTTCTACGGTCCACCGTGGACGAACGACGACCGCGTGCGGCAGATCAAGTTCCTTGGCGAGACCAAGGCGAACACCTACATCTACAGCGCGAAAGACGACGCGTATCTGCGTGCGCAGTGGCGGGATCCGTATCCTCAACAGGAACTGGACACACTCCGCGAGCTGGTGCGGACGGCGAACGCGAACCACGTCGACTTCACCTACGCTTTGTCGCCCGGCGTCTCGATCTGCTTCTCCTCGCCGCAAGACGTCGCGGCGGTGAAGGCGAAATTCCAGGCTGTGTACGACCTGGGTGTGCGGTCGTTCTCGCTGCCGTTCGACGACATCTCCTACACCAAGTGGAATTGCGCTGGCGACCAGACGGCGTTCGGTGCTCCCGGCCAGGCCGCCGCGGGCAAGGCCCAGGTTTCGCTTCTCAACGAGATCACCAAGAATTTCGTGAAGAACCACGACGGCGTCCGTCCTTTGCAGACCGTGCCGACGGAGTACAGCGACCTCAAGGATTCGCCGTACAAGACGCAGCTGCGGGAGAACCTCGATCCGTCCGTGGTCGTGCAATGGACCGGCACCGCGGTGGTGCCGCCGAGCGTGACGAACGACGAAGCCCAGCAGGTGTCCACTGTGTACGGGCGGAAAGTGTTCCTCTGGGACAACTACCCGGTCAACGACTACGAGCAGTCCGCCGGACGGCTGCTGCTCGCGCCGTACGCGCATCGTGAAGCGGGGCTGTCGAAATATCTCAACGGGATCGTCTCGAATCCGATGAACCAGGAAGCGGCCAGCGAGGTCGCCGAGTTCGGGGTCGCCGATTTCTCCTGGAACGACGCGGGCTACTCGCCGGAGCGGTCGTGGCCGCAGGCGCTGGCCCGGCTCGCGGGCGGCGATCAGCGCGCGACGGCGGCGTTGAAGGTGTTCGCGGACCTCGAACACCTGGCACCGGTCTTCGGTCCCACGCCGTGGCAGCCGCAGGCGCCTGTGCTCGCCGCGAAGACCGCCGAATTCTGGCAGCGCTGGAACGCCGGCGACCACCGTGCGCTGGGCAAACTGCGTTCGTACGCGGAACAGATCCGCAACGCTCCCCAGGTGATCCGGGGCGGACAGGTGCAGAGCGCGTTCGTGAGCGAAGCAGGCCCGTGGCTCGACGCGACAGCGCTGTGGGGCGACGCGATGGTGACCCGGCTGGACGCGCTCGCCGCGGCGGCCCGCGGTGACGACGTCACGGCTCAGCGTCTTACCGCAGCCGCGGATGATCTGGTAAGGCGGGCGGAGGCGGTGAAAACGGGCAACAGCAACCGGTGGGGCGTGCGGCAGGCGCTCGTCGGCGACGGCGTGCTCGACACGTTCCTCGTCCAGGCCCGCGCGGCGACGGTCGGCTGAGCGGGGGAGGGATGGACGTGAGCAGGAGGAGCTTTCTCGGCGGCGCGGCCGCGGTCGCCGCGAGCACGGTGTTCGCCGGACCGGCGGGCGCGGCCGGACGGCGCGGGCTGAGCGTGTCCGGAGACCAGTTTTTGCTGGACGGCAAGCCGTTCCAGATCGTGTCCGGCGCGATCCACTACTTCCGGTTGCGCCCGGACCAGTGGCGCGACCGGCTGTCGCGGCTCAAAGCGCTCGGCCTCAACACCGTCGAAACGTATGTGGCCTGGAATTTCCACCAGCCGACGCCGGGCCGGGCCGATTTCCGCGGTCCCCGCGATCTCGCGGCGTTCATCCGGCTCGCCGGGGAACTCGGCTTCCAGGTCATCGTCCGCCCGAGCCCGTACATCTGCGCGGAATGGGAATTCGGCGGCCTGCCCGCCTGGCTGCTCGCGGATCGGAACATGGAACTGCGGTGCGCCGACCCGGCTTATCTCCGGGCTGTCGACGCGTGGTACGACCAGCTGATCCCGCAGCTCGCCCCGCTGGAGGCGCAGCACGGCGGGCCGGTTGTGGCCGTGCAGATCGAAAACGAGTACGGCAGCTACGGCAACGATACGAGCTATCTCGCGCACCTGCGGGACAGCCTCCGGTCGCGCGGCATAACGAGCCTTCTTTTCGTCGCCGACGGCGCGTCCGAGTTCTTCATGCGCTTCGGCGAGCTGCCGGGCACCTTGGAGGTCGGAACCGGCGACGGCGATCCGGCTCCGAGCGTCGCCGCGCTGAAAGCGTTCCGTCCCGGAGCCCCGGTGATGATGGCGGAATACTGGGACGGCTGGTTCGACCACTGGGGCGAAGCGCACCACACCACCGATCCCCGGCAAACCGCCGCGCACATCGACCAGCTGCTGGCCACGGGCGCGTCCGTGAACCTGTACATGGCCTGCGGCGGCACCAACTACGGCTTCACTGCTGGCGCCAACACCTCCGGCCTGCAATACCAGCCCACCGTGACCAGCTACGACTACGATTCCCCGGTCGGCGAGGCAGGCGACACGGGTGCGAAGTTCACCGCGCTGCAAGCCGTCCTTGCCAAGTACACCAAGCAACCTGTCGTTCCTCCGCCCGCGCGCTCGCCGCGGCTGCCGGCGCAAACAGCGACTCCCTCCGGCTCGGTGTCTCTTTTGGACTCGCTGCCCGCACTGTCCACTGTGGTTCGCTCGGCGCAACCGGTGTCCATGGAACGGCTGGGCCAGTCGACCGGCCTGATCCACTACCGCACCACCGTGCAAGGCCCGCATTCCGGCCCGCTGAACATCCACGGCCTGGCGGACCGGGCGCTGGTGTTCGCCGACGGGGTGCAGCTGGGCGTGCTGGACCGCAACCGTCCGGACGCGACACTGGACCTGAAACTGGAGAAACCGCGGACGCGGCTGGACATCCTGGTCGACACCATGGGCCGGGTGAACTACGGGCCGTACCTCGCGGACCGCAAGGGCATCGACGGCTGGGTCGCGATGAACACCCAGCAGAAACTGTTCGGCTGGGAGATCCGGCCGCTGCCGCTGGACGACCTTTCCCGGCTGCGGTTCTCCTCCGCGAAACCCGGAGCCGGCCCGGTTTTCCACCGCGCCATCGCGATGGTCGACGCCCCGGCGGACGGTTTCGTGGCCCTGCCCGGCTGGGAGAAGGGCGTCGTGTGGCTGAACGGCTTCAACCTCGGCCGGTATTGGAAGATCGGACCGCAGAAGACGCTGTACGCACCTAAGTCGTTGTGGCGGAAGGGCAAGAACGAACTGGTGGTGCTGGAACTGCACCAGCCCGGGACGGCGATCGAAATCCGCCCGGAGGCGGACCTGGGCTGACCGCGAGCCGGTCGGTCACGGCCGATAGTCGAGGATGGCTGCCTGGTAACCGAACGAGGCGAGCTTCTTCGGCGTGCCGCCGGTAAGCGGAACCGTGTACAGGGCTGAGCCGGTTTCGGTCCGGCCGAGGAAGGCGATCGTGGTGCCGTCCGGTGCTGGAGTCGCGTCGCCGATCTCGAGTTTGTCGTTCTCGAACAGCAGGGTCGGCTTCACCGTCCCGGCGGTCACGTCGAGGCGGTAGAGCTGCTTGCCGGCGTGTCCGATCAGGACAGTGTCGGTGACGAACGTGTCGGCCCTGATCTGGCTGGCCGCGTCTCCGGTGATCAAGAGCCCGCCGTCGGTGGAGTTGTTGTAGTCGCTGAGATGTTCGGGGGCCACCAGGACGAGTCCGGGGCGCGGGGTGACGAGGGCGCCCAGCGTCCCGGCCCGGTTGACGGTGCGGTGCACGGTCAGCACGGGCGCGGTGCTGGCGGCCAGGTTGGCTTTCGCTTTGCCGGGGCCGCCCAGCGACTCGGCGGTCAGTCCTTCCTGGTCGAACTTCTTCGCGAGCGCGGACTCGTCGCGGGAGTTCTTCCCGTCCGGGTCGACCGACGTCAGCGTCGAGGTGTTCTTGGTCGTGTGCCAGAAGTAGACGCGGTTGCTGGCGGCGTGGTAGTTCGGGAACTCGTCCGATGTGGTGACGAGATCGTCCGCGGACGCGGCGGGGGAAAGCTGGGTGTAGGCGCCGTGCGCGTCCAGCCAGCCCAGACTGGTGTTCTTCGCCGCGTCCTGCTGCGTCGCCAGGAGCCGGGTGAAGTCGTGGTCGAACCCGTTCCGCTGGGCGGTGCCGTTTTCCGCGAAAAGGTCGGGGCGGAGCGTGAGGCTCGAACAGGAAGTTCGCGGCGACGGGCCTGGCGTTCCCGGCACGTCCAGGTGAAAGGCCGAGCTTGCGGTCGTCTGTCCGCTGTCCGGTTGATAACCGGCGACTGTCAGCGTCGCGCCCGAAGTGGTGGCTTCGCCGCAACTCGCGACGACGATCCCCGACAAGACGCCAGGCGCGGCCGGTTTCGTGGTCGTCGGAGGAGCTGCGGTCGATCCGGCGGCCGGACTCGTCGCGGGCGGAGGGGCTGCGGTCGTCGGTGCCGTCCCAGAACATCCGGCTAGTGCGGCAACGAGCGCCGCTGAGATCAGAACTTGTGCGCTGTGCCGTATCTGTGGCATTGCTTGGCCTTTCCGCCCGGAACGTTGCCGCCGCGACCGGAGTCGGGCGTCGAGGACCCGGTGTTACGGCGGGAGGCCGCGATTAGGCTGTTCGGACGCACGCGGCGGGAAACCCCCCCTCAGCGCCCCAGCGTTTCGGAGACGAAGGTCTCTGCGGCCCAGTCAGCCCAATGGCCGCTAGGCTCGGCGCGGGACTGACAGGGGAGGTCAGGGTGACGGGGTTTACGACGCCGCGCAAACCGGTGGACGTCGCGAAGGTGTTTCCGGAACTCGCCGGGCTGGAGCGGACGACGGTGCGGCTGCATCCGTGGCAGGACACCGTGACAGTGCGGGATTCGTCGCTGGGCGGTCCGCTGCTGTGGCCCGCGGACGAGGCGTGGCCGGTGTGCTCGATCGACCATCCCGACCCGCGGCCGCTGACCAGCGCCGAGGGCGAGCGGCTGCAGGAGCGGCTGGGGAAGTCCGGGCGGAGATGTACGAGCATCCTGGGTCGCGCGATCTCCACGACGAATTCGCCAGACTGGAAACGGCCGTTCGCGAGCTGCGCCGCACGGAGTTCGCCGACGACCCGGCCGCCTCGCTGCCGATGGTGCCGGTCGCGCAGTTCTACGCACGGGACATCCCGGAGCTGCCGTTTCCGGACGGGACTGACGTGTGCCAGGTGCTGTGGTGCCCAACCGACCACGAGCCGCACTACGGTCCGAGGCCGCTGGTGCGGTGGCGGGACTCGGCGAGCGTGACCGAGGTCAGCGCGGCGGCGAAGCCGGATCTCGAGCTCAGCGACGAGGAAAGCCTGCCGTCGCCGTGCCGGATCTCGCCGGAGCGGGTGACGGAATTCCCGCATTGGGACGATCTGCCCTCCGCCGGGGTGCGGGCCCGGATCGAGGAGTGGGAAAAAGACAAGGACTGGACGTACTTCGAGCATCTGTCGGTCGCGCCGGGTTCGAAGGTCGGCGGCTGGATCGGCTGGGTGCAGTCCCCGTACTGGCCGGACTGCGAGCGCGGGCATCGCATGGACCACCTGCTCACCGTCTCCTCTTGCGAGAGCAGCAGCGCGGGGTGGGAGACCTGGATGCCGCTTGAGGAACAGGCGGTCGCGACCTTCGTGAAGCAGGTGCGCTTCGCACTGGTCACCGGGGTGACCACGAGCCGGGAGATCGGGCTCGACGAAGAGTTCGACACCGCTGAGGCCTATTACAGCCTTTACGACGGCGCGAAGGTGGCGGTGGCGCCGGAAACGGTGAAGGAGAGGGTCCTCCCTGCTGACCGGAGCACGTCCGGCCGGCTGGATCTGATGCTGGGCGACTGCGGGGACGTGTACCTCTTCGTATGCCCGCATTGCCCGGACCGCCCCGTCGCGGTCGAATTCCAATGCTCCTGACTGTGCGCGAGCCGGACGTCACTGTTCCTCAGCGAGGTTTTCGATCGCCCGCTTCCGGCTGTGGTCGAACACGATCGAACTGCGGAACTGCACGACTTCCTTGCGGCTGCTGAGATCCTCGACGAGGAACGTGTGCAGCCGCGAGACGTCCGGGACCGCGACGTGCAGCAGGAAATCGTCGCCGCCGGCCAGGACGAAGACGGCCATCACCTCCGGCATGGCCAGCGCGTCGCGGCGGAACCGGTCGATGATCGGCTGGCTGAGCGGGCGGATCTGGGCGAACACCATGGCCTGCACCGACCTGCCGAGCGCGGGCAGGTCGACCTCGGCGTGGAAACCGGTCAGCACCCCGCGGGCCTGCAGCCTGCCGATCCGGTCGGAGCAGGTGGAGGCGGCGACGCCCACGCGGTCGGCCAGGTCGCGCATCGGGATGCGGGCGTCCTGCTGGAGTTCGTGGACGATGCGGCTGTCGATCCGATCCAGGTTCGGAAGTTCCGGCATTTGCCGAACATATCACCGTCACGACACCGTGCAGGGCGGCGGAAGAGGCAGGGTGGCGTTCGTGAACCGAACAGAGAGTTTCACTGGCGAGGCCTTGCGGGTCGTCCGCGGCGCACGGTCCGGAGTCGCGATCTCCGTGTCGATCCATTCGACGGCGCGGGGGCCCGCGATCGGCGGGTGCCGGATCAAGCCGTATCGCTCGTGGCGGGACGGGGCGGACGACGCACTGCGCTTGTCGGCGGCCATGACGATGAAGTGTGCGCTGGCCGGACTTCCTTACGGCGGCGGCAAAACTGTGGCTGCGCTGCCCGCTGAGGGGATGGCCTCGGTGCGGAGGCGCGACCTGATCCACGACATCGCCGAGGCGATAGCCGCGCTGGGCGGGCGCTACCGCGCGGGGCCGGACATCGGGTCGACGTCCGAGGACATGGCGGAGATTCACCGTCTCGCGCACGGCTGGGCGTTCTGCCGTCCGGAGGCGCAAGGCGGAAGCGGAACGTCGAGCGCGGCGACCGCGCGAGGAGTCTTGGCGGCGCTTCAGGCCGGTGTCGAGCCGGGCTCGGTCGCCGGGAAGCGCGTGGGCGTGATCGGGTTCGGGAGCGTCGGGCGGCTTGTCTGCCAGTCGCTGCTCGAACGCGGCGCGGAGGTCGTCGTGACGGACGTCGACAGCGGGCTCCGGCCGGTCGCGGAGCGTCTCGGCGCTGCCTGGACGACGGCGGACCTGGTGCGGGAACGGCTGGACGTGCTCGTGCCCGCCGCGACGGGCGGGTTGCTGACGGCGAAGTCGGCGGCGGTTTGCGGCGCGTCGCTGATCGTGGGGCCGGCGAACAACCAGCTCGTGGCCGACGAAGCCGCGATGGTGTTGCGGGACCGGGGAATCACGTGGATTCCGGATGTCGTCGCGAGTGCCGGAGGAATCATTCACGCAGTCGGCCGCGAGGAACTCGGAATGGACGAAGCGGCGGCGAACGCGAAGATCGACGCGATCGCCGACACGACAAAGGCGGTCCTGGCGCGCGCCCGCGAGCGAGGGCTGACGACGGTGCAGGCCGCGCGGGAGATGGCGGCGCTCGGCTGAACGAAGCGGGTCAGGGCTCCGAAGCCCGGAGCCCTGACCCGCCTTATCGCTTTCGCGGGATCAGTACCAATGCGCGCGGCCGCCGATCCGGCGCCCGGTCCCGCCGAGTACCGCGAGTATCGCTCCGATCACCACCAAGGCGATCCCGATGGTCCACAAAATCTGGATCGAGGTGATGAACCCGATCACCAGCAAAATGACGCCGAGAACAATCACGGGGAGAACCTCGTCTTTCTTCTCTCGGTGGGGAATGAGGGCGTTGGTCGTGCTCACTGCCTGGATACCCTCACTCGGACGAGTGAAACATCGGAACGGCAGGGAAATCCGGAACCACGCGTATTTCCGAGCCCGACGGTGAATTTGTCACTGAATTGATCGCTTCGAAGGCAACGGGTAAGGCAAATGGCGTAAGGAAGCGCGCGGCCGGGAATGCGGCCGCGGAACCGGACGAAGCGGACCGATCCCCGCGCGCCTGCGCCGCCGTGGCGGGACGGGCATCATGGGGTAGTGGCTGGCCTGCCGGCAGGGCAGGGGCGAACGACGACGGGACCATGACGATGGACGAGCCGACCGACCCCCGCGGCGATCCTGCGCCCGCGTTCCGCGTCGAGCGGGACGACCGGCCCCCGGCCGCGGTGCTGACGGTCCGCGGCGAGGTCGACATGGTCACCGCGCCGCTGCTGACCGCCGCGGTCGACGAGGCGCTGGCTGCCGCCCCGCCGGTGCTGGTGGTCGACCTCGCCGCGGTGGAGTTCCTGGCCTCGGCCGGGCTGACCGCGCTGGTGACCATGACCCAGGACCGGGCGGCCGGAGCCGTCCTGCGGATCGTCGCCTCCGGCCGGGCGACCCTGCGGCCCATCCAGCTCACCGGGCTGGAACAGAGCCTGCCGCTGTACCCGACGGTCGAGGCGGCGCTGGCCGCTTCCTGACCCGCGCGTCTCTTTCGGACAGACGGCGCGGGTGAACCCGGCCGAGACCGGGTATCCGGGCGGCGGAAAGAGGTTCCGGGGCGGTCGCGCCTGTCCGGCAAGCGCTGGCGCCCCGTGAAGCAGAGCCCGTCGAACGGGGAGAACATGCGCATCGGCTACACCTTGATGACTGAACAGACCGGGCCGCGCGAGCTGGTCGCCTGCGCGACCGCCGCGGAGCAGGCCGGATTCGACTTCGCGGCCTGCAGCGACCACTATTCGCCGTGGCTGGCCGAACAGGGGCACGCGCCCTACGCGTGGAGCGTGCTCGGCGCGGTGGCCCAGGCGACCGAGCAGATCGAACTCATGACGCTCGTCACCTGCCCGACGATGCGGTACCACCCGGTGGTGGTCGCGCAGAAAGCGGCGACCGTGCAGCTGCTGTCCGACGGCCGGTTCACCCTCGGGCTCGGCTCGGGGGAGAACCTGAACGAGCACGTCGTCGGCATGGGCTGGCCGTCGGTGTCGGTGCGGCACGACCGGCTCGCCGAGGCCGTGCAGATCATCGGCGGGCTGTTCGACGGCGGCACGTTCACCTACACGGGACAGCATTACCGGGCCGACGGGGCGAAACTCTGGGACTTGTCGCCGACGCGGGTGCCGATCGCGATCGCGGTGTCCGGCCCGAAGTCGGTGCAGCGGTTCGCGCCGGTGGCCGACGCGATGGTGGCGGTCGAGCCGGATGCGGACCTGTGCACGGATTGGGACCACGCCCGGCCCGGGCCGCCGACGCGCAAGATCGGCCAGCTGCCGGTCTGCTGGGACCTGGACCGGGGAGCGGCGATCCGGCGGGCGCACGAGCAGTTCCGCTGGTTCGGCTCGGGCTGGCCGGTGAACGCCGAGCTGCCGGGCACGCGGGCGTTCGACGCGGCGACCCAGTACGTGCGCGAGGACGACGTGGCGGCGGGGATCCCGTGCGGTCCGGACGCGGGGCCGATCGTGGAGGCGGCGAAGCAGTTCGCGCAGGCCGGGTTCACCGACCTGGCGCTGGTGCAGATCGGCGGCGCGGAGCACCAGCCGGAGTTCGCGAAGTTCGCGCAGCGGGAGCTGCTGCCCGCGTTGCGCTGATTTCCCGCTGGGCACAAGAGAAAGCCGGGCCCGGGTGCCTCGACACCCGGGCCCGGCCGTGTTCGCGGCCGCGCCGTCACGGATGGCGCAGCAACGCCCCGAATCCGTCCGTCAAGTCGAGCCGCTCGTCCATCACCACGACGTCCGCGCCGACCGCCACGGCCGCGTAAGGCAGAGCCTCGTCCGCGCGCCGGCGGGCCGGATCGGGTACCCCGAGCGCGTCCAGCCGGGGCTTGGCCACGCCTACCTGAGCCGGTTCCGCCCCGGCGTACACGCTGGCCTCGCCGGAGTCGCCGACCAGCAGCGTCGCCACGTTCGCCTCCGCGAGCGCGGCGGTGACGGCGGACAATCCGCTGACCGCCAGCGCCGATTCCCGGTTCGCTTCGGCGCGGAAGCGTTCGGCCAGGTCGTCCAGTTCGCGGAGCCGTTGCCCGGTAAGCAGTTCATGGATCGCCCGGTCCAGTTCGGACCGATCCGCACCGGACGCGCGGCCGCCCGCGTCGACCTCCGCGCTGAGCGAGCGGGCCGGTTCCGGCAGCCGCTCGTGCAATTCGGTGCGGGCCTGGACTTCGCCGGCCAGGACGATCGCTCGCGGCCCGACGCGTTCGGCGGCCTTCGCGACGTGCTCGGCGACTTCCGTGAGGTTGCGGTGAGCGGTCTGTTCGGCGTGCGACTGGATGTCGCGGTGCGCCGGACCGCCGCCGCGCACCTTGTGCACCGGATGGTCCTGCCCTCGCACGGTCTCGGTTTCCACGCTCCCGTCCGGCCGGTGCACCTCGATGTCGGCGCCGGTCCGGTCGACGAGCACCACCAGATGCGCGGGGATTTCGTCGAGATGGCTCACCGTCGGCAGGAAGTACGGCAGGTCGGAGTAGCGCGCCTCCTGCGCCGGCGGCGGAGCCGCGAGCCGCCGGTCGAGCAGCACGGAGCCGTGTGCGGCCACGATGGTGCGCCCGGCCCGGCCGACCGGCGGGGAACTTTCCTCCGCGGCGCGGAGGACCGCCTCGACGGTCGGCCGGTCGGCGCCCTGGTCTTCGAGCGCGGCTTCGATTTCCTTGAGCCGCAACCGCAATTGCTTCGCCGCGTCCTCGGTGTCGTGCGATTCGTCGAAGTGCACCGAGACGAACGGTCCGTCGGTCAGCAGCGTGCGCAGTTCGTGGGTGTCCATTTCTTCCTCCCGTCGTTCGGGGCGGCGTCACCGGGTCCGGGGCAGCTCGGGCGAGGCCGTGTCCAGCGGCACCGCGCCGGAACGGACGAGGCCCAGTTGCACGGTCTGCCGCCGGTCGAGCGCTTCCAGCGCCCAGTCGGCGGCTGTGCGCAGGCGGTTTCCCGGCAGGGAGAGCAGGTGGTAGCCGCGGGTCACCAGCCGGGCGGGAAGGCCGGCCAGCGGGATGTGCAGCGGATTGGCCGCTCCCTGGCCCGAGCCGAGGTCGACGGCGAAGCCGAGGTCGTGGTGCCGGTACCGGCGTCGGTGGCCGACGCCGAGCGACGCGGCGACGTTGTGCCCGGCCAGTTTTCCTTGCCGCTGCGCGTGTTGCGCGGTCATCGGGGTGGTTTCGCCGGGACGCGTCAGATCCGGAACCGCCGCCGCGTCGCCGCAGGCGAACACGTCGTCGCGGCCCGGCACGTTCAGTTCCGGAGTGACGACCAGCCTGCCCTTCACGGTTTCCAGGCCCAGGCTGGAGACCAGCGGATCGGGACGGACGCCCACGCACCACACGAGGGTGTGCGTCGGCACCTCGTCGCCGGTGGTCAGTGTGACGCCTTCGACGTCCGCCTGGTCCACCGAGGTCTTCATTCGGACCTCGACGCCGCGCTCGCGCAGCACCCGGTCGGCGGTGGCGCCGAGCCGGGGGTCCAATTCGGGCAGCACGCGGTCGGCGATGTCCAGCAGCAGCCAGCGGATCGGCTGCCCGTCGAGTTCCGGGTGGCGGCGCGCGAGGGCGGCGGTGAACTGCGGGCCTTGCGCGGCGACCTCGGTTCCGGTGTAGCCCGCGCCGACGACCACGAACGTGCACCGGGCGTCGCGCTCGGCCTGGTCGTCGGTCGCGGCGGCCAGTTCGATCTGCCGGGTGACGTGGTCGCGGAGATACAGGGCTTCGGGCAGGCCGCGGAAACCGTGCGCGCATTCGGCGACACCGGGGATCGGCAGCAGCTTGTTGACACTCCCCGCGGCGAGGATCAGCCGGTCGTAGTGCAGTTTCCCCTCGCGGTCCTCCGGATCGGTGAACTTCACGGTACGGGAAGCGAAGTCGACCGACTCCGCGGTGCCCAGCACCAGCCGCACGCCGCGCAAAGTGTCCGGAATGGACACCGCGACGTGCCGGGGGTCGACGATCCCGCTGCCCACCTCCGGCAGCAGCGGCAGGTACAGGAAATAGTCGGTGGGGTTCAGCACGACGATCTCGGCGCGGTCGCCGAGAGTCCGCAGCAGCTTGTGCGCCGCGTGGTATCCGGCGAACCCGCCGCCGACGATCACGACTCGCATGGGCGCCTCCTTTCCGCTGAACGGGTACCCGGAGCGCGGCCGGGCAATCGCGCCGGTTTCGCCCCGCCGCGTCCCGGGCACCCGGGCCCGGTACCCGATCGCGAGGAGGACTGCATGAGCAGCACGATCACCGAAATCGTGGACGTGGACGTCCCGGTGTCCACCGCGTACAACCAGTGGACGCAGTTCGAATCGTTCCCCGAGTTCATGGAGGGCGTCGAGGAGATCCGCCAGCTCGACGCGACGCACACGCACTGGGTCACCCGCTTCGGCGGCGTCGGCCGGGAATTCGACGCGACCATCACCGAACAGCACCCGGACGAGCGGGTCGCGTGGCGCTCGGATTCCGGGCCGGACCACGCCGGGGTGATCACCTTCCACCGGCTGGCCGACACCAAGACACGGGTCACCGCGCAGATGGAGATCGACCCGGAGGGCTTCGCCGAGAACGCCGCCGACAAGCTCGGCATCCTGGACCGGCGCGTGAAGGGGGACATGCTGCGGTTCAAGCAGTTCATCGAACAGCGCGGACGCGAAACGGGGTCGTGGCGCGGCGACGTCGACCGGCCCAGCTGACGCGGCTTTCCCGCGGTTCCGCGATGACGCGCGGGAATGGGCATCGCGGAACCGCGGGCGTCGTGGGACACCGCACAGGCCGGCATGGCCCGGCCGGACGGCGGGTAACCGGGCGGGAGCGAACCCCGTTCAGAGAGGAGACCAGCATGGCCCGCGTGGCAGTGCTTGTGGACGAGATGACCGAGGACGACGAATTCCTGGTGCCGTGCGAGCGGTTGCGCTTGGCCGGGCACGAGCCGGTGGTGGTCGGTTTGGCGCGGGGCAAGAAGCTCACCGCCTTGCACGGCACCGAAATCACCACCGAGCAAGCCGTGGACGACGTGGCTGCGGCGGACTTCGACGCGGTCGTGGTGCCCGGCGGGTATTCGCCGGACAAGATCCGCACCAGCGAGCCGATGGTGGCGCTGGTCCGGGAAACGGCCGCCGCGGGCAAGCCGGTCGCGGCGGTGTGCCACGGCCCGTGGCTGCTGGCCGAATCCGGGCTGGCTCGCGGCCGGACCGTGACGTCGTGGCCGTCGTTGCAGACCGACCTGCGCAATGCCGGTGCGGAATGGGTGGACCGTGAAGTCGTGACGGACGACGGCGTGATCACGTCGCGCAATCCGGACGACTTGCCCGCGTTCTGTGACGCGCTGCTCGAACGGCTGAAGTAAGCCTCAGGACAGCGCGAATCGGATACCGAAGTGGTTGAGCGTCGCGGGGAGCCGCCCCGGCTGCAGGTCGGCGGCGGTGCCTCGCGGCGCGAAGCCCGTTAGGCGCAGCAAATTGGCGAGCAACGTCGAGGCGGTGAAGAGGACGACGTCGCGGCCCGGGCACACGCCGGGCCCGGCGCTGAACGGCACGAGCGCCGGATTGGCTTGGGCCCGGCCGTCCGTCCAAATGTCCGGGACGAAGGAATCGGCGTACGGCAAGGTTTCCGGGTCGCGGTGGAAGAACGGCGTGTAGATCAGAAAAGTCGTTCCCGCCGGGCCCCAAACGGTGTCTTCGTCGCTTTGCCGCAGCAGCGCGGGCGTGGTGGGCCAGAGCCGGATGGACTCCAGGACGCAGGCACGCAGATACGGAAGTTCTTGGGGCTGCGAGAGATCTGCTTCGGCGACTTCCCGGCGAGCCTCGGCCAGTTCGTCGGGATGCGTTGCCAGCAAAGCAAGGGTGCGGAGGGTGGCGATCGCGGCGGCGTCGAAAGCGAACAGCCAGTGCGGAACCTGTCCGGTCGGGTCGGCTTCCGGGTCGGCCGGCTGGTTCGCCATCGCCGCGCCGAGGCTGCCCGGGCGGTCCAGGCCGAGCTGACGGTCGAGCAGGGCCTGGAACTGGCGGCGCTGCTCGTCCCGGCGCGGATGCGCGAACGCCCAGTTCGCGTCGAGCCGCAGCTGGTCGAGAAGAGCGGTCACGCGCCGGTCGGCGGTGGTGTCGCCGCCGAGCACGATCTTGCGGATGATGGTCCAGAAATGTTCGGTGAACTGCGTCGCGTCCAGGTCGGGGAAACCGGAAAGCATTTCGTGCGCTTCGGTGCGGATCGTTTCCGCCCAGTACCCGGCGAGGTCGTGTGCGGCGCGGCCGGGTTCGAGGACGGTTTCGTTGAGTTTCCGCCTCCGGGCGCGAGTGGCGCCGCTGGAGATCAGCACGCCGTGCGGCTGGAAGTGGCGCAGGGCCGCGGCTTTTTCCGTGGTGTCCGGGCTGAACGGCGAGGGGGTGCCGGCCAGCAGCGCGCCGACGTGCTCCGCGTCGAGCACGAGGCGGAACGACCGGCCGGGCACCGGCAGATCGAGCGGGCCGGGGCCGTAGCGGGCGCGCAGATCGCGCAGCAGCCGGATCGCCGAGCGGTCGAGCCGCAGTTTCTGCGCCGCGGCCATCGCGCCGGGGCGGCGTTTGATCACTCCGATCCCGACCGTGGGGGCGACCACCCGCGCGACGACGCGCCCGGTGTCGCGGGCCGACGCCCGCTGGGGGCGGACGTCGGCCGGGGGCAGTTCGGACAAGTCCGGGCTCGCGGTCGCATGGGTGGTCGCCATGTTGTTCGGGTACCCGGGCCGGTCCGGCTGAAACGCTCGCGGCAAGGAAACCGGCAGCCGCGCCGGTGCGGCGGTTATAGTGAAGTCCATTGTGGACCATGCGGAATCGCTGGCAAGGGACGATTCCAGGGTGACGCCGCTCCGAAGCTGGCGGCGAAAGCGGCGTCCGGAACCGCCCGGATCGTCCACAGTGTCTTCGGCTGGATCCACGCACCGGGTGGTCGCGGGCAGTGCGCTGCGGTACGGTCGGAGCAGGAGCGGTTCAGCCCACGTGCCGTCGCCTGTCCCGATGTGGCCCGTTGTCCCGGGTCCAGGGCCGGGCCGTGCACATCGGCCCGGTCTCGCATCTGCGAGGAGGGCTCGATGCACGAAACGCTTGCTTACCTGCCGGGGAAACCGGCGGGCACCCTGATCACCGCCACCGCCGGCGAAACTGTCGTCACGGTGTCCGCGGAACTGGATCTTCGCTCCACCACCCGGCTTCGCGACGCGTTGTCCGACGAAACCGCCCTGAGGCCGCGCGCATTGATCGTCGACGTCACCAGTGTGACGTTCTGCTCGGTCAGCGGGCTCGAAGTGCTGATGCGCGCCGCGCGGGCGGCCGGGGCGGCGGGAGTCCCGTTCGTTCTGGTGGCCAGCCAGCGCGCGGTGCTGCGGCCGCTGCGGGTTCTCGGCCTCGACAAGGAGCTGCGGGTGGTCGAACGCCTCGCCGACGCCGTCGGAGCGGGCGCCGCCGCGCGCGACCTCGCCGCTGAGGTCGGTTAGCCGTACCGGCCCGGTCCGGCCCCTCCGGTTTTCCGGAGGGGCCGGATCCGTGCCCGGAAGTCCGTGAAACGCGACGTGGCCGGCACTGGGAGTCACGGCTCCGGTCGTCCGGCCGCGCGCACCGGCGGAGGGGTGCGCGTCCGGTCCGCGACCCGGGTATTTTGGCAGGCGCGCCTGCCGGGTGGCCGTGCTGGCGGGGAGGGAATCGTGGAAAGAGGAAGCGGAGCGTCGGTCGACTATTCGGCTGTGGTGCGGCTGAGCGGAGACCCGGGCGAGTTGCGCTCCGAAGTGGGCGAGGTGCTGTCCGCGGAACCGCGGATGGTGGTTTTCGAGGTGAGCGAGCTGACCTCGTTCTCGAGCGAGGACCTCGCCGCGCTGCGCGAGACGGCCAAGCCGAGCGAAGCGGTGTTCGCCTGCCGGGAAGGCGGGGTGGCCCGCCAGGTGCTCGAAGAGGAGGGCGTGCCGGTCGCCGATTCCGCGTCCGCCGCGATGGCGTTCGAGGACGAGTCGCGGAGGCTGTCCGGCGGGCGGTTCCGGTCGCTCACCGAGATGCTCCTGGCCGCGCAGACCGTCGGCGAGGTCCTGCAGCTGATCGTGGACGCGACCGCGTCGCTGGTGCCCGCCGCCGAACTGGTGTCGATCACGCTGCGCGGCCCGGACGGGAACTTCCACACCGCCGCCTACACCGATCCGAAGGCCGCCGGGCTGGACGTGCTGCAGTACAAGCTGGGCGAAGGCCCGTGCCACGACGCCGCGCTGCCGGACCGCCCCGAATTCCTCGAATGCCCCGACCTGCGCAGCGACGGCCAGTGGCCGCAATGGTCCCCGGCGGCGGCCGAGCTGGGCTGGCGCGCGGTGCTGGCCACGGCACTGGTCGACGACGCCGTGCCCCGCTTCTCCGGTGCGCTCAACCTCTACTCCCGCGTTCCCGGCGGGCTGAGCGACGCCGACCGCGAGGTCGTGCTCCTCCTGGCCAGCCACGCGAGCCTCGCGGTGGCCGAAACGGACGCGGTGACCCGCAGCGAGCTGAACCAGGCGCAGCTGCGGCGCGCGCTGGACAGCCGGGACGTGATCGGCCAGGCGAAGGGCATCATCATGGCGCGCCGGGGACTGGACGCGGAGGAGGCGTTCGACCTGCTGCGCCGGACTTCGCAGCAGCTGAACGTGAAGCTGGTGCACCTGGCGGGGACGCTCGCCTCGCGGCACGAGGAGCTGGACGGGCCGGTCGCGGAGATGGGGGAGCCGGACCCGGTCTGAAGCACAATGCCAGGAATTCACGCCGCGGCGGACCGCTCGGCTGCTCATCGTCTGATCGCATCCCTGCGTCCGTGAAGGGCCCCCAGAGGGTCTCAGATTAAAACAAAAGGGCCACG
>NZ_JBSHAM010000023.1:0-43697 GCF_053611505.1 Amycolatopsis sp. NPDC054798
TCCGCGGTCCGTGAGGGGAACCCTGAGGGAATCTGATTCCCGCAGGGTTCCCCTCACGGACTTTGGGCAGGGGAGGTGGGGCTCGCTCATTCCGCGCCTCCTGCCACGACCACGGCGCCCACCGGTTCCGACAGTGCCGCATTCGGATGCCAGCACGCCACCCGATGTTCCGGCGCGAGCACGGTCAGTTCCGGGTCCTCCTCGCGGCAGCGGTCGGTCGCCACCGGGCACCGGCTCGCGAACGCGCAGCCGGCCGGCATCTGGTCCGGTTCCGGCGGCCGGCCGGGGATCACCGCGAGCGGCGCGTCCGGGTCCGTCTCCAGGTCGAGCGTCGTGGCCAGCAGCGCCCGCGTGTACGGGTGCCGCGGCGTGATGTCCGGACCGGCCGAGGGCAGGTCCTCCACGATCCGTCCGGCGTACATGACCAGAATCCGTTCGCACGTCTGGGAAACCACTGCGATGTCGTGGCTGATCAGGATGATCGCGGTGTCCCGTTCGGCGCGCGTTTGGGCCAGCAGCCGCAACAACTGCCGTTGCACGGTCACGTCCAGCGCGGTCGTCGGTTCGTCCGCGATGATCAGCCGAGGGTCGCCCATCAGGCCCATGCCGATCATCGCGCGCTGCCGCATGCCGCCGGAAAACTCGTGCGGATACTGCTTCGCCCGCCGCTGCGCCGCCGGGATGCGTACCGCGCGCAGCCGGTCAACCGCCCGCGCGAACGCCTTCGCCCGGGAAAGACCGTGGTGCTGTTCGGAAACCTCGGCGAGCTGACGGCCGATCCGCCGGGTCGGGTTGAACGACGTCATCGGGTCCTGGAACACCATCGCCAGCGACGTCCCGAGCAGCGTCCGCAATTCGCGTTCCGGCGTGGTGAGCACCGGGGTCCCGGCGAAGTCCAGCCGGTCCGCGGTCACCGATCCGGGCGCTTCGATCAGCCGCGACACCGCGAGCCCGGTCAAGCTCTTGCCCGAACCGGATTCGCCGACGACCCCGATCGCCTCGCCCGCCCGCACGGTGAAGCTCACCCCGCGCACCGGCACCGTCCAGCCGGTCGGCCGGGGGAACGCGACTTCCAGATTCTCGACCACCAGCACGGCGTCGTCCGCAGCCGCCGGGTCCACTTTGGACTCTCGGCGCATCCGCGGAGCCAGCCGCGGCAACCGCGTCCGGACGCCGATCACCCCGGCGACGGTCTCGCCGAACAGGTTGAACGCGAGCCCCGCGAGGACCACCGCGACACCGGGCGCGAGCGCCGCGGCCGGGTTGACGTAAATGCCGTTGAGTCCTTCGTTGAGCAACCGTCCCCAGTCGTAATCCGGGGCCTGCACCCCGATCCCGAGGAAGGACAGCCCGGAAAACGCCAGCAGCGAACCACCGGCTCCGATGGTGGCGTTGACCGCCAGCGGTTCGCCGATGTTCGGCAGGATGTGCCGGAACAGCAACCGGAACCGGCCCACCCCGGCCACGCGCGCGGCGGACACGAAGTCCCGTCCGGCCACCGAAGCTGACAGGGTCTGGGTCAGCCGGGCGAACTGCGGGGTCAGCGCGAACCCGATCGCCATCACCGCGCCTTGCGTGCCCACCCCGAAAATCACCGCGAAGAACAACACCAGCAGCAGACCGGGGAACGCGACCGCGATGTTCACCGCCGCGGTCAGCAGCCTGCCGAGCGGACGCGGCAGCACCGCGGGCAGCATGCCGAGCACCAGGCCGGTCGCGACGCCGAGTGCCGCGGCGATCAGCGCCAGCACGACCGAAAGCCGGGTCGCCACGAGCACGCGGTAGAAAATGTCCCGGCCCAGTTCGTCGGTGCCTGCCCAATGCTCGCCCGACGGGCCCTGGCTGATCGCGTTCGTGTCGACCGTCGAAGCCGCGTCCTGCCACAGGATCGGGCCCAGCACCGCGACCGCGACCACCAGCACGAGCAGGACGGCGGCGAACGCGCCCAGCGGGGTGCGCGCGGCGGCCAACCACTGTTGTCCGCGCCGTTTCGCCATCTCAGTTCTCCCGGATCGTCGAACGCGGATCGAGGACCGCCAGCAGCAGGTCCACGATGAGGTTCACCAGCAGCACGCCGATGCCGTAGACGAGCACGATCCCCTGCACCAGCGGATAGTCCTTCTGCAGAATGGATTGCGAGATCGTCGAACCGAGGCCCGGCCAGGCGAACACGTTCTCCACCAGCACGGTGCCCGCGACGAGGCTGGTGAGCATCAGCCCGCCGAGCGTCAGGGTCGCGGTCAGCGCGTTCGGCAGCGCGTGCCGCAGGTAGACCAGCCGGGCGGGCAGCCGTTTCGCCCGCGCGGTGCGGACGAAATCGTTGCCGAGCACGGAAAGCGTCTCCACCCGGACGATCCGGGACAGCGTCGAGGCCGGGCCGAGCGCCAGCGCGATGATCGGCAGCACCAGCGAACCCGCGCCGTCGTGTCCGGCCACCGGGAACCAGCCGAGCTGCACCGCGAAGAACGCCACCAGCGCCACCGCGACCAGGAATTCCGGGATCGCGGCGAACAGCACGCTGGTCGAGGTGAACGCCAGCTCGGCCCCGCGCCGGCGGCCGCCGCGGGTCAGCACGGCGAACGTCAGGCCGAGCGGGATCGCGAGCCCGATGACCACCACGAACGCGGGCAACGCCAGCTGCAGCGTCGCGGGCAGCCGGTCGGAGATCACGTCGGAGACCGGCTGCCCGCTCAGCATCGACGTGCCGAAGTCGCCGCGGAACAGCCCGCCGAAATAGTCGAGATACTGCTGCCACAGCGGATGGTCCAGCCCGAGAGCGGCGCGCCGGGCGTTGACCAGCTCGATCGGCGCGGTCAGGCCGAGTGCCGAGCGCACGGGATCGCCCGGGATCAGCTGGATCATCAGGAACGCCATGGTCACCAGCACCCACAGCGACACCACGAACCGCCCGAGGCGGCGGGCGCCGAAGGTCAGCCAGGGGCTGACCTTCGGGCCCGCGACGGCGATCGCGCCGGTCATCAGGCGTACATCCGGATGGTGGTCGGCTTGAGGTAGCCGCTGACGATCTCGAACTTCGCGTTGCTGCCGAAGGTCGGGACCACCGAATTCGCGAACTGCACCGCGTCCTGCTTCTCGAACAACGCCGATTCCGCGGCCATCCAGTCCGCGCAGCCCGCTTCCCCGGCTTGCGCGGACGCCTTGGCGACCAGCGAGTCGTACTGGGGGTTCTTGATGTGCGCGAAGTTGGTGCCCTGCGGCGGCTCCCCGCCGGACATGAACGGCACCAGCTGGCTGGGCAGGGTCAGGCCGAGCGGGGCCATCGAGATGTCCCATTCGCCGGTGGCGAACAGCGCCTGGCTGAGACCGGGGCTGTCGACGCCCTTGAGCGTGACGTCGACGCCGATGGCCTTCCAGCCCTGCTGCATCAGCTCCGCGCCAGGTGCCATCGTCGGACCGGCCTGCGTGCCGTAGATCGCGGTCAGTGCGAGCCGCTTCCCGTTCTTCACGCGGATGCCGTCCGGTCCCGGTTTCCAGCCCGCCTGTTCGAGCGCCGCCTTGGCCGCGGCGACGTCGACCCCGGGGATCTTCCCGGTGACCGAATCGCCCTCGCACGGCCGGGGTTCGATGGTGACCATGCCCTTGACCGGCGCGCTGCCGTCCCTGGTCAGCACCTTCGCGACCTGCGGGAGGTCGAGCGCCTGCACCAGCGCGCGGCGCATCGCCTGGTCAGCGCCGAACCGGCCGGGTGCCTGGTTGAAGAACAGCTCGCCGTACGGGGAGACGAGGTCGGAGTGGTACAGCCGCTGCGCGCGCAGCCGCTGCTGGTCCTGCCCGGTGATCGCGGCGGCGTTGACCTCGCCGGACAGCAGCAGGTTCGACGACGTCGTCATGTTCGGGATGACCCGGACGTTGACCTTGTCCGGCAGGCCCTTCTGCTTCGGGTCGAACTGGCCCCGGGTGTAGTCCTTGCGCCGGGTCAGCGTGTAGTGGTCGTTCGGGACGATCTCGGACACGGTGAACATCCCGGTGCCGTTCTCGCCCTTGGCCAGTGTTTTCCGGTCGGCCAGCCCCTTCGCGCAGACGATCGGCAGCCCGGCCAGGTTGCGGAGCAGGAACGCGTCCGGCGCCCCGCTGGTGATCTTGACCGTGCCCGCCGCGTTGTCGCCGACCGCTTTCGTGCCGGGCTGCACCGTGACGCCGGCGAGCGGGGATTTGTTCGCGGGATCGCCGACGAAGTTGATGTTCGCCGCCACGTCGTTCGCGGTCAGCGGGCTTCCGTCGGAACAGGTGATGCCCTTGCGCAGGGTGAAGGACGCGGTGGTCGTGGTGGCGTCCCACTTCTCCGCGAGCGCGGCCTCCGGCTGGCCCTTCGAATCGAGATCGATCAGTGCGTCGTAGAGGAACTGGTCGAGATTGCGGGCGACGGACAGCACGGTGATCGCCGGGTCGAGCGTTCCCGGGTCGGTCGGGATGGCCCAGGTGAAAGTCTTGCCGTCGACCAGTTTCTGATTCGCGGTCCGGTCCGTCCCGGATTGCGCTGATCCCCCGCACGCGCTCACGGTCAAGGCCACCACGCCCGCCATCGCGGCGGTGAGCCGGGCAGTTTTCATGGGATTTCTCCTACGGGGTCGCGCTCTGGAGGTGGTCGAGCGCCAGCCGGGCGGCGGCGCCGATGGACGCGTCGACCGCCGGGAGGCGGTCTTCGAGAGAGTGCGCGCGAGTGAACACCGCGACCGCGAACCGGCGGCCGTCCCCCAAGGTCACCACGCCTGCTTCGTTGCGAATTCCGGGCAGCGTCCCGGTTTTCGCCGCGATCGCCACCCCGGACGGGAAGCCGGACGACAGCCGGTGCGGCCAGATCTGCTGCGCCATGATCGTGCGGACCCGTTGGCAGGCCTCGGGTTCGCCCGCCCGGTCGGTCCAGATCGCGTCCAGCAGCGCGGTGATCTCGCGCGGCGTCGACGACGTGGTGCGCTCCGGATCCCGGACCGACAGCTTGTCCAGCTGCTCCGGCGTGGCTCCGCCAAGCAGCGCTTCGAGATCGGATTCCGGGGTGCCGCCGAGATCGGAGACAACGGACGCGAACAGGTCCTCGCAGCAGCCGATCAGCCGGGTGCGGGCCAGGCCGAGATCGGCCAGCACCCGGTCTATCGCTTCCTGGCCGAGCCGGTGGCAGAGCACGTCGGTCGCGGCGTTGTCGCTCATCGTCAGCATGAAGTGCGCGAGGTCGCGCCAGCTCATCTCGACGTCGTCGGCGCAGCCCGCGGTGCCGATGCCGCCGATCCGGTACCGCGCGGTCACCTTGGTCCGTTCGGTGTCGTCCAGGCGTCCGGCGGCGACCTCGCGGGCGTAGGCGAGCGCCACCGGGATCTTGAACACGGACGCGAGGACCACCGGGTCGTCCCCGCCCACGGACACTTCGGGGCCCTGCCCGCCAATTTCTTTGGCGTGCAGGAACCCTTCCGCGCCAGCGTCGGCGAAGACGGCCTCGATCCGGGCGCGGATCCCGCTCACGGGGAGACCCGTCGGTCCGCGCGTCCAGTGTGGAGGAACTGCGCGCGCCCGTTCCCGTCGTCGCCGACGAAAGCGTGTGCCATGTAGACACCCGGCAGCTGCGCGGTTTTCGCGACGAATGTGTCGCCCTGGGACGGCAACAGTTCTTCCTTCCCCGAGGGCGCGCCGATCTCGGCGAAGATTCCCTTCGGGGTGCGGCTCATCCAGAGCTTGCCGTCCTCCTCGGTGACGACGGTGTCAGCGACCATCGACGAGTACTCGCCCACGTACCGCGACAGGTCGGCAGGAGCGGCGGCCGGATTCGGCTCGGGACGTGCCGGAACGGTGACGCCCGCGAGTTCGTCCAGCAGCTTCGTGAAGATCTCCTGGTAGGCGTGCATCGGCTGACCGCCGTTGGTCAGCAGCGCGACCGCCACGCCCTTCTCCGGAACCACGCGCAGGAAGGCCGACTGGCCGATGGTGCCGCCGTCGTGGCCGATCACCTTGCCGCCGTCCCAGTCGAAGAGCATCCAGCCGAGACCCCAGTGGTCGGCCATGCCGAGATGGGGCACGTCCACCTGCGGTTCGCGCATCGCGAGCAGCGATTCCGGCAGCAGCACCTGGGTGCCGTCGTCGGCCTTGCCGTCGTTCAGGTGCATCCGGACGAACGTCAGCAGGTCGCGCGGACGCATCGCGAGCGTCGAACCGGCAGGCGAGTTCGAGCGGGTGAGCGCCCAGATCGGCGCGGGCACCGGATCCTCGTCCGGCTTCGGGGTGACGTGGCCGATCGCGGCGCGGTAGCGGATCGCGTCGTACGGGCCGGACGCCGCGTGGGTCAGGCCGAGCGGAGCGAAGAGGTGGTCGCGCACGCAGTCGTCCCAGCATTTGCCGCGCAGCACCTCGATGAGGCGGCCGAGCACGCAGTAACCGGCGTTGTTGTAGGAGAACCGCTCGCCCGGCGGGAAAAGCTGCGGCACGTCCGACAGCGTCGCGACGAGCTTCTCCACGCAGTCGTCGCCGGGTCCGGTGTCGGTGAAGATGTCGCCCTCGAAGCCGGCGGTGTGACAGGTCAGCTGCCGGACGGTGATCTCCGCCGCGGCCTTGTCGTCGCCGAGGACGAACTCGGGCAGGTAGTCGCGCACCGGCCGGTCGAGGTCCAGCTTGCCCTCGTCGACCAGCTGCATGGCCAGCGTGGTCGTCCACACCTTGGTGATCGACCCGATCTGGAACACCGAGTCCACAGTGGACTCCACGCCGGTGCCCTTGTTCAGCACGCCCGCCGCGTGGTCGATCACCTCGCCGTCGGCGAGCACCGCGATCGCGGCTCCGGGGACCTGATGTTCGGCCAGCAGAGCGGCGAAATTCTCCTGGAGCCAGGTCTCGATTTCGGAAATTTTCGACATGGGAACCTTCTGTCCGGGTGAGGGTGGACCGGCGTTTCGGAAATGCTAGGTCGGTGGCGGACGTCACTTGTTCGTCCGGACCGAGGAGAGCGCGGGGAAAGTTCCTCCGCTCCGACGAATCAGGCCGCGCGCAGCGACTCCACCGCCGTCGCCGCGGCGAAACCGATGAACGCGTCGCGCTCGGGAACCCGGGAGCGGGAGTCCTCGGCGCGGGTGAACACGGCGACGGAGTACCGGCCGCCGTCCGGGTACTCGACCACGCCGACCTCGTTGCGCACGGCGGGCAGCGTGCCGGTTTTGCCGCTCGTGCGGATGCCGTCGTCCGGGAACCCGGAACGCAGGCGGTGCGGCCAGACCTGCAGTTCCATCCAGCGCCGGACGTCCGCGCACGCCTGCGGGGCGGCCGCTTCGTCGCGCCAGATCAATCCCAGCAAGCGGGTCGTTTCAGCGGCGGTGGTGCGGCAGGATTTTTCCGGTTGCAGCGCACGCAATCCGGACACCTGTTCGTAGGTGAGTTCGGCGAGCGCCCGTTCGTCGTCCTCGTAGGAGACTCCGAGGTCTTCGCCGATGGTGGCGAGCAGTTCGCCGCAGTCCTGCGGCACGACTGTCTGGGTGAATCCGAGACGCCGCAACGTGCCGTTGACCGCGTCTTTGCCGACCTCGGCGAGAATCAGGTCCGTGGCGACGTTGTCGCTGATCCCGATCATCAGAATCGCCAAATCGTGCCAGGACATCTGGACTTCGTGGCGGAAGGTGGCGAGACCGTACGGGCTCGGCGTCGGGTGCCCGGGTTTGACGGTGATGCGGGTGCCGAGATCGAGCGTGCCCTCGGCGGCCTGGCGGGCGAGTTCCAGCGCGATCGGGACCTTGAACACCGACGCGGGGACGACCGGGACGTCCTCGCCGATGCCGAGGCTGCGGGTGCCGTCGACCTCGGCGGCGTGCAGCCGGACCTCGACGCCGACCTCTTTGGCGCGGCGGACGATCGTTTCGGATGCGGTGGCCATGGCCCTCCTGTCTACTGTGGACTTGTCCGGCAGGAAGCGGTTGGCGGGAAAAGGGGAAGCGCCGTCTGCCGGGGTCTCAGTGTGGCGGAGGAGGGAGGGGCGGGGGTTGGTGCGGCGGAGGGAAGGTTGCGGGGGAATTTCCTGTCGGGGGAGGTCGTGAGTGTCTATCCCGGTTCTAACCGGGAGCAACACTCACGAGGCGGGAACCTCCGGCGGTTCGGGTCGAGAGGCGATAGTGCGCCCCAATGTGGCATTGGGTGCATGTGACGCACCGAACGCCACATTGGGTGCGTCCGACGCACCCAATGTGGCATTGGGGTGCTAACCGGGATGAACACTCACGACCCCTCCTCGGGCCGCTCCACCCTCGGCAGCAAATGCAGCTGCACCATCGCCGCGAACCGGTCCCCCGGATCGTCGAGATCGATCCCGCCGACCTCGGCTAGCCGGCGCAACCGGTACCGGAACGTGCTCGGATGCACGTACGCCGCCGCCGAAGCGGCGCTGATGTCGCCGAACGAATCGAGCCAGCACCGCAACGTGTGCACGAGCTGGGACTGATGTTTGGTGTCGTACTCCAGCAGCCGCGCGATCGGCCCGGTCGCGACGTCGCCGCGGGCCGCGGAAAGGTCGGCCAGTTCCAGCATCAACGCCTCGATGTGCGCGTCCTCGGCGGTGATCACCCGTTTCGAGCCGCCGTTGGTGAGCAGCACGCGCAACGCCCGGTCGGCGCCGTCGCGGGACGCGCGCAGCCCCGACCCGTCGAGCGCGAGCGGGCCGATGCCAATCGCCGCGGCTACCCGGCGTCCGGTGCGTTCGAGGAAAGTCGACGCGACGCGCGCCGAGCGTTCACGGCAATCGCCGTGGTTCCCGGGCATCGGGACGATGCCATACGCGACATCGCCGACCAGCGCTACCGCCGATCGGGGCTGCACGGCGCTGAGGTGCATGGCGAACGCGTCGGCGACCCGCTGGCGTTCCGCCACCAGCCGGAGGTCGTCGTCGGGTGTCTCCAGCAAGCCCATGGCGAGCACGATCGTGGGCTGCCCCAGCAACCCGAGGCGCGCGATCGCCTCCTGCGCGCCGGAGCCGCCTTCGAGCGCGGTGCTGACCAGATCGGCCCGCAGCCGGCGTTCGACGTCGGCCCCCGCGCGGAGCCGGAGCAGGTGCAGCGCAACGATTTTCGAGGCGTCGATCAGGGCCGCGGTACGTTCTTCGCTGAGCTCTTTGTCGACAGCGGCCCAAATCGACCCGAGGACCTCATCCCCGGCGCGGACCGCGAGCGCGGCCCGAGGCATGACGATTTCGCCGTCGTAGGCGTCGCCCGGATAGACGTAAACCGGGCCTTGGTCACGGTAGAGACGCTCGAAAACACCGTCCTTCTCCAGCTCGCGAGTGAACCGTTCCGGCACCTGACGACCGAGAATCGTCTCGACCCGCGAGGGATCGGCCTCCTCCTGGCGGCCGGAGAACGCGAGCACGCGCGAGTTGCGGTCCTCGATGGTGACCGGGGCGTCGAGCAGCGCGGCGATGGCGTTGGCGAGCGCGAAAAGATCGCCGGAGGGCATCCCGCCGAGCGTTTGCGGGGAGACGTCGCCGACGTCGCCCTCCGCGAGCAGCGTGCGGAGCATGGCGGCCAGCTGCGCCCAGGACGCGCCGCTGGCGAGCCCGAGCAGGGCGACCCCGGAGGAATTGGCCGCCCGCACCAGTTCCGTCGAGGCGGCGACCGGCGACCGCACGACCAGCGCGGCCGCCCCGCGATCCCGGACGGTGTGCAGGAGCTGCACGATCTCGCCGGATTCGCGCACGCCGACGCCGAGCACCACCGCTCGCGCCGGGAACTCCGCGTCGTCGTGCGGGTCGTGGATCACCACGCCGCCGAGGTGGCGTCGCGTGTCGCGGCCGACCGCGACCGGTTCGAGAAGCACGTCCCCGAGCGCTTCGAGGACGCGACCCAGACTCGTGTGCGGTTTGCTCGGCACCGGTGTCAGCACCCCCCGAAGGTAGATCCGGCCTCGCGCGGACCGGCTGGTCCGATCCGACCAAATCTACCTCCGGAATTCGTAGCGGGCTACGAACCGATCCACACCTTTGCCGTGGTCACCTCGTCCAGCAGCTCCGGAATCGGTGCCACGCCGAGGCCGGGTCCGGTCGGCACCGGCAGGTGCCCCTCGGACAGCACGAACGGTTCGGTGATGTCGGTCCGGTAGAACCGGTCGGACGCCGACGTGTCGCCGGGCAGGGTGAAGTTCGGCAGCGAGGCCAGCGCGACGTTCGCCGCCCGGCCGAGACCGGTCTCGATCATCCCGCCGCACCACACCGGGATGCCGTGCGCCGCGCACACGTCGTGCACCCGCCGCGCTTCCAGGTAACCGCCGACGCGGCCCGGTTTGATGTTCACGATCTGGACCGCACCCAGTTTGATCGCGTCCGCCGCCGCGCGCGCCGACACGATCGACTCGTCGAGGCAGATCGGCGTCTGGATCCGGCGGGCGAGTTCGGCGTGGCCGAGCACGTCCTCCTCTTCCAGCGGCTGCTCGATCAGCAGCAGGCCGAACGGGTCGAGCCGGGCCAGCTGCGGCGCGTCGCCGAGGGTGTAGGCGGTGTTCGCGTCCACCTGCAGCAGCACGTCGTCGCCGAACCGTTCGCGGACCGCGCGCACCGGCTCGACGTCCCAGCCCGGTTCGATCTTCAGCTTGATCCGCACGTAGCCCTCGTCGAGGTAGCCGCCCACGACGTCGAGCAGCTGCGGGATGGTGTCCATGATCCCGACCGAAACCCCGCACGGGACGGAATCGCGCACCGACCCCAGCTCGGCGGCGAACGACCGCTCGTTCGCGCGGAGTTCGGCGTCGAGCACCGCCATTTCCAGCGCGCCCTTGGCCATCCGGTGGCCCTTGAACTTCGCCAGCAGCGGCGTCACCTTCGCCGCGGTGAGGTCGTCCGCGGCGAGCAGCGCGGGGATCAGGTAGTGCCGCAGAACGTGTTCCGCACCGTCGTTGTACTCCGACGAGTACAGCGGCCCGGCCATCGTCACACATTCGCCCCAGCCCTCGCCGGACGGCGTGACCGCGCGCAGCAGCAAAAGCTCGCGGACGGACTGAGTGCCGAACGAAGTCCGGAACGGGGCGACGAGCGGCATCTGCACCCGGCGCAGTTCCACACCGCTGAGTTTCACTGCTCCTCCTTGGAGATCACGTAAAAGCCGGCTCGGTCGAAGCCGGTCACCCGGCCGCCGTCGGCCATCAACCCGCCGAGCGATTCGCGCAGCGCGGCCCGCCACGCGTTCGCCGCTGCGGGATCGTTGCTGCGCAAGCCTTCGATGTCGGCCGGGACCGCGACGAGCACCACCGGCGCGTCCGTCTCACCGGCGGCCGGACCGCCGTTCGCGGCCACTTCGAGGGCTACTTTCGCGCCTTGGTCAAGCAAAGCCTTCGCGTCAGTGCGAACCGGCTCGCCGAACGCGGCGGTCCGCACTGTCGGACTGGCCAGTTCCCAGGACACCATCAGCCGGTCGGTGTCGCCCGCACCGTTGATGCCGTCCGCCATCGGCCCGTAGAAATCCCGCAGATAACGCACCGGGAGCGCGCCGAGTTTGCCGAGGTTGAAATAAGCGTTGCGGCGCACCAGCGGATCGAACGTCCATTTGACCGCCGATACGTCCTGAGCCAGTGCCCAGCCGCGCTGATGCAGTTTCAGCGCGTATCCGATCCCGCGACCCGCGCCCGCCTTCGAAACCCCGGCGATGTGACTGTGCAGACTGCCTTTCCCGGGGTTGCCGAAAAAGCCGACGCACGCGCCGAGCAGTTCGCCTTCGGCAAACGCGCCGGCCACGTAATTCCCCGCCGACGACAGCGCGCGCAGCAGTTCCGTGGTCACCGGACGGGTGCCCGGCGCGGACCGCCAGATCGTCTCGAACAGCACCCCGACCGCGGTCATTTCCGCGATCTCGGTGATTTCCCGGACTTCGACCCCCGAGGCGGCGGCCGCCGCCCGCGCGGCCGCGACCGCCTCGTCGCACGTTTCCGCCGCGACGGGTCTTTCCGTGTTCATCGCAAGATTTGTCACGGGATGATCCTTTCCCGGCTTCCCTGCCGACGTCACCGTCGTGCTCGACCAGAATCGCCGTCCGGATTCGTCGGAACCGACGGACTCCCCTTGGTCAGCACGTTCTCCACCAAAGCGGCCAGCAACGCGGTACGCCGCGGCAATTCCTCGACCAGGACATGTTCGTGATCCGCGTGCGCCCCGCCGCCGACCGCGCCGAGGCCGTCGAGCGTCGGCACTCCCAGTCCCGCGGTGTAATTGCCGTCCGAAGCACCGCCGACGGCCGCCTCGGTCAATTCCGGCAAGCCCAGTTCCGCGGCCAATTCTTTTGCCAGCCCGAACAACGCGGCCGAGGAAACCGCGTCCAGCGGCGGACGGTTGATCCCGCCGTCGACTCGCAGTTGCGCGTCCGTCAGCACCGGCCGCAACGCACGGATCTCCCGGTCTACGCGAAGCTGTTCTTCCTCGTTCCACACCCGAACATCGACCTCGACCGCGGCGGCAGCAGGCACGGTGTTGACCGTGGTACCAGCGGAAAGCACCGTCGGAACTACACTCGTTCCGCGCTCGGGGTTGGCGAGCGCGGCGATCGCGAGCACTTGATGCGCGATCTCGATCCCGGCGTTGATCCCCTTCTCCGGTTCGAGTCCGGCGTGCGAGGCTCGTCCGGTCACCTCGACCCGGTAGTGGGAAACGCCTTTGCGCCGGGTCTTGATCGCGCCGCCGTCCGCCGAAGCCTCCAGCACGAACGCTGCCGCGCAGCCGCGTGCTTCTTCCTCGATCAGCCCACGGGACGACGGCGAGCCAAGCTCTTCGTCCCCGGTGACCAAAATGGACAGTCCACTTCGGTCAGCCAGCGAAGCCGCGACATGCAACGCCATCACGACGCCGGTCTTCATGTCGAAACACCCCGGCCCGCGCAAGACACCGTCCCGCACGGAGAACGGATGCGTCTCCAGCGAACCCATCGGCCAGACCGTGTCGTGGTGTCCGAGAAGCAGCACGCGTGCCGGGCCGTCGCCGAACCGCCAGCGCAGATGCGTCCGTCCCTCCAGGACGATCCGCTCCGGCTCCACGCCGAGCAATGCCTTGCCGACACCGGTCAGCACGTCGGCGCTGTGCGCGACCGCGTCGAGATCGGAAGACGGGGATTCGCAGCACACCAACGTTTCGATGTCGGCGAGCAACGCGTCCACAGCGAACTCGGTCATCGCGGTTCACCTCGCAGCGGCTGGCCGGGGAACGCGTCGGTGAGCAATTGCCCGTCGCGCACCACCGGAGTGCCCGCGACGAAGAGGTGCTGGACACCGACCGCAGGCCGGGTCGAATCGAAATACGTTGCGGTGTCAGTGATCGTGGCCGGATCGAGGACGACGATGTCCGCGTCCGCGCCGACGTTCAACCGGCCCTTGGTCCGCGCGCCGGGCGCGACCTCGTCGAGCACCCGCGCCGGGAGATAGGAGCAGCGCCGGAAGGCTTCCAGCCACGTCCAGACACCGGCCTCGCGCACCATCAGCCGCAGCGACTTGGAGAACGTCCCCGCCGTACGCGGATGCGTCGCACCGCCCGGAGGCAGCGGCCACTCGGTGGATTCGTTGGTGCCGTTTCGCCAGTACACCGGCATGGCGTCGCTCGCGACGATCGAGTCCGGGAAAGCGAGCGTCTGGTGCAGCAGGGTGCGGTCGACCGGGTCTTCCTCGTCGAGGAACTCCAGGATGCACGGCGCACCCGGCGTCTCGGCGCGGACCTGCAGCAGCCGTCCCTCGTCCGCGATCCGCTCGCCGGTCTCCAGCAGGATCACCCGCGACGGGTTGAGGCCCTTCATCTTCAGCCGCTCCGGCGAAATGAAGGCCGCGCCGACCGCGGTGCTTCCCGCGCCGTACGGATAGGCCTCCACCGTCACCCGCGACCCGGCGGAACGGCCCGACTCCAACGCGGCGAGCACGCGGTCGACGTGCCGTCCGGAGGTGCTGTTGACGTGGCAGTGGTGCATCGCCGCGCCGGTCTCGGCCGCGACGATCGCGATCTCCTCCGACCCGTCGGCCGGGGTGTCCGGATCGACCTCGACCAGCTCGCGGACGTGCGTGTACGTCGGGGCTTCAGCCTGTTTGGCCAGCTTCGCCAAGGCCAGGAACTCGGCCGGATCGCTGGCCGGCGCGTACCCGAGCAGCACGCCGACGCCGAGCGCGCCCGCCGCCAGCTCACCCTCCACAAGGGACAGCCACGCGGCGAGTTCGGTCTTCGACGAGGACCGCTGCCAGGCCGGATTGCCGAGTACGGAAAGCCCGGTGTTGATGTTCGCGTCCGGCTCGATGCCGGCGAGCACCTTCGCCCGCGCGGAACCCCACGAGGCCGAGAACCCGTAGTGCAGCGGACGGCCCGCCGCGGCGGCCTCGGCGTAGGCCCGTTCGACCGGCATCAGCCCGGCCTCCAGGTCGAGCGCCGTCGTGACGCCGTCCATCGCCTGCAGCCGCTGACCCGCGATCGTGTGCACGTGGCTGTGCAGATCGATGAACCCCGGCCCGACGACGTACCCGGCGACGTCGATCTCGACCTGGTCGTCCGCACTCGGCAACCCCGGTCCGACCGCGATCACCTCGCCGTCGGATATCAGCACGTCAGCTGTGCCGTCGAACCCCGTAGCCGGGTCGATGACGCGACCGCCACGCAGCAGTGTCCGCATGCTTGCCTCCTCGCCTCGCTGCTGGCGACCCTAGGAGGTTTCCCGGACAGTCCGTTCGTACGCGCGGACGAATCCGGGGCGGCAGATCTATCCGCGCGCACAAATCGGAATTCGGTGGGCTGGGCTGTCCCTCGGACCTAAACTCGCACCCATGGCCTGCCGGATCACCGAACTCGTCCTCGACTGCGCCGACCCGCAACGGATGGGTGATTTCTGGTGCGAGGTCCTCGGCTACGTCGAACTCGGCTGGGACGGCGAAGACCTGGAGATCGGCCCGCCCGGAGCCGGTTTCGGCGGCCCGCAGCCGACGCTGATCCTCAGCCGAAGCACCGACCCGAAACCGGCGAAACTGCCGCTGCACCTGGACGTGAACCCCACCGACCGGGACCAGGACGCGGAGCTGGAACGCCTGCTCGCGGCCGGGGCGCGGCCCGCCGACGTCGGCCAGACCGGCGAGGAGTCGTGGCACGTGCTCGCCGACCCGGAGGGGAACGTGTTCTGCCTGCTCCGCCGCCGGGTCGACCCGGTGCCCGGCTAACCGGTTCCGCGGTCCGTGAGGGGCCCCTTCACAGCCCCAGATTCCAATGCCTGGGACTTAAGGTGGTGCTGCGGGTGGGTTGGGAGCGCGTCGGCCCAGGTCGAGGAGGCCGAGCGGACTGACTGCGGACGGGCCGGTCGGGCGGGAGCGCGGTGTGCGGTCCGTGAAGGGCCCCTTGAGGGAATCAGATTCCCTCAAGGGGCCCTTCACGGACCCACAGAACCGGTCAGGAAGGCATCAACCGGGGCATTTCGGCGGGGTTGGCGTCCCGTGTGGACAGTCGGCAGGCCGAGGTCGCCCGGCTTAAGTCCCTGGCATGGGAATCAGATTCCCCTAGGGTTCCCCTCACGGACTTTGGCCAGGGGCGCTAGCGGTAGCGGAACTGCCCGGTCCGGACCAGATCGGCGGCGAACTCGAAGACGTACCCGGACGAACCACGCCGTACCCGGCCAGCCGAGGGTGCCGGGAAATGCGTCGGGAGCAGGACCGAACCGTCCGCCACCTCCAGCAGGCGGCTCCGCACCGTCGCCGCTTCCCCCGGATCGACGCAGTACCGGGTGCTCAGCTCCGGATGCCGGACCTGCACCCCGTGGTGCATCGTGTCCCCGGCGAGCAGGACGGTCCCGGCGCTGCCGCGGACCCGCACGCACACCTGTCCCGGCGTATGCCCAGCCGCGGGAACGAGTTCGGCGTGCTTGCCCACCACCGCGTCCGGTGCGGCAAAGCGGAGCTGTCCGGCCCGCTCAATCGGCAGGACGCTGTCGGCGAAGTAGCCACCAGTCCGGCGCATGGCTTCCCCACCGGCTTTACTCGACCAGTAGCGGAACTCCTCCTCGACGACGAAGTGCGGGGCGTGCGGGAAAACCGGTTCCCGCTGGAAGGTGGCGGCACCGACGTGATCGGTGTGCAGGTGCGTGAACACCACCGCGTCGACCTCCTCCGCCCGCACGCCGGTCGCGAGGAACTGCCGCATCCACCGGTCCGGCAGTCGATGGAACTCCGCCCGGCGGCGGTCCTTCCCCGCCCCGACGCACGCGTCGACCACCAGCACCTCGTCCTCGGAGCAGACGAGGAACGACTGGATGACGAAGACCAGCTTCCCCGCCGCGCGGTCGAACCACGGCTCCTGGGCGTACCAGTCGGCCAGATCCGGTTCGAGTCCAGGGAAGAACTCGCCGGGGTCGATCAGCAGCCGCTCGTCCTCGATCAGCGGAACTACCGCGACGTCACCGAGATCGAACCAGTGCGCCATCTCGCTGCCTCCTCGCCTTCGGCCGCACCCGGCTCAACCCCACCGCGCACGCGATCGCCACAAGCACAGGGACGGCGGTCATCAGGACGATCGTCTGGGCCGACAACGCCAGCGCGAGCAGCGCACCCGCGACTCCCGGCCCCACGATCGACCCGATCCGCCCGAGCGCCGCTGCCCAGCCGACGCCGGTGGTGCGAGTGTCGGCAGGATAGATCGAGACCGCGAGGGTCAGCTGGCCGATCTGCCCGGCCGTGACACCGAAACCGGCACCGGCCAGCAGCACGAACAGCAGAGTCTCGCCGACCGGCACCGTCGCGACCACGACCATGCACACCGCCCCGAAGGCGGGCATCAGGATCAGCGCACGCGCGATCCCGATCCGCGCGGCGAGCGGAATGAGCACCAGACCGCCCGCGATCCCGCCGAGAGTGAGGAACGCGAGTCCCAGCGGCGCCTTCCCCGCGGCGAAGCCGTAGCCGGTGAGAAGAGTCGGCACCCAGGAAATCAACACGTAAGCGGTAATGAAGATGAGGAACGAGAACGCCCAGATGAGCGACGTCGGCAGGCGCAGCCCCGGGCCGAACAGCCTGCTCACCTTGGCGTCCTGCTTCGCACCGCTCGCGACCGCGGGTTCTCGAGCAGGCAGCACCAGGGCCATCACCGCGGCCAGCAGCAACGGAGCCAGCCCAGCGACGTAGAAAACCCCGGCGGACCCGACGCTGTGCAGCAGTTTGCCACCGAAAAACCCGCCGAGGCTGCTCCCGGAAGCGAGACCGAGCGTCACCGCGACCGAGACCAGCTCCCGGCGGCCCTCCGCGCTGTGCTTCGTCGCGAGCGACACCCCAGCCGGCAGGACCAGCCCCAGGCCGAGCCCGGTCACCAGCCTGGTCGCGGCGAAGACCGGCATGGATTTCAGGTGCAGGATCACCGCGGTCAGCACCGTCGCACCCGCGAAGATCAGGACGCCGGTGAGCACCACCGACCGTGCCTTCATCCGGGCTCCGACGTACCCCGCGGCCAGGTATCCCGCGACGACCCCGATGTTGGTCAGCACCAACGGCAGGGTGAAGGCAGCGGGCGCGGCACCCCATTCGTGCGACAGCGTCGGGATCGTGAACGACAGTGCCGCAGTGTCGAAGCCGTCCAGGAGGACAGCGAGGAAGCAGAGAAGGACGACTGGCCAGTGGATGCCGGGCTTGCTCATGGCGTGTTCTCCAGTGCGTGAGAAGGATTCCCGATCCGGCAGCTCGTGCCGTCCCAGCCCGGCGAGCCCGAACGGGCGAATTCGGTCCACCACAAGCGCATCTGCGCCCCGAGCCGTTCGACGTCGGCCCAGTTCGTTTCGCCCAGCATCGGGCTTCCGCGCCAAGATTCCCGCGTGCCTAGCAAAAACGGCAGTTCGAGGCAGTGGATCGCCCCGTAGCCGCCGTGTTCGGGAGCCCAGTCGAACTCGTAGGAGTACGCGCCGTTCTGCTGTGCCAGCTCACGCGCCGGGCGGCCGAAAAGCGGCTCGGTCTGGTCCGCGATCGCTTGCCGGATCGCGTCGTCCTGGACTCCGATCGCGAATGCCTCGCATTCCTGCGTGGTGTATCCGATCATCAAGTCCGGCAACGGATCGGACAGTCGCACATCCAGATCGACGATGCCGAACGGCGGCCGGGTCGACGTCGGGTCCTTCGCGGCGTTCCACCGGAGAGTGCGCAACTGCGCGGCCAGCAACTGGTCCACCGAAGCGGTGACCGGGTCTCCGCCGATCGCGTCGACGAAATACCGGCCGATCTCAAGCGCTTTCGCGCGTTCCTGGATGATCCCGGGATCCGGGCAACTCTGGACGATCGCCCGCCGGATGAGCGGACGGCTGTTCGGCAGGGACACCAAGGCGACCGTCGAAAGCGCGCCCGCGGACTGTCCGAAGACGGTGACATTGCCCGGGTCGCCGCCGAACGCCGCGATGTTGTCCCGCACCCATTCCAGCGCGAGCACCTGGTCCGCCAGGCCGAGGTTTCCGTCGCTGACGCCTTCAGCGACCAGGTAGCCGAACGCACCCAGCCGGTAGTTGACCGACACCACGACCACGTCGCCGTCCGCGGCGAGCCGACCGCCGTCGTACCAGGGAAGCGTGCCGCCGCCGCTCAGGAAGCCGCCGCCGTGCAGCCACACGAGCACCGGACGCGCCCCGGTCAGCGCGGGGGTCGCGACGGCTAGGTTGAGACAGTCCTCAGACTGGGGCGGCTCGTCCCCCGGCGGCCCCATCGCGGCCTCCAAACGCGAGCCGAGCTGCGGGCAGATCGGCCCGGGCAGCACGGCATCGGAACGGGGCTCGGCCGGTCGCGGCGGCTGGAACCGCTCGGCGGTGCCGTACCGCACGCCGCGGAAACGCACCACGTCGTCGTCCCCTCGGACGCCGATGACCGGGCCGGACGGGAGCTGGGCTGTGACGGGCTGGCGTTCGGTCATCTCGGCTCTCCTTTGAGCGAGGGTCCGACGCCAGCCTGGAGACCGCCGTCGACCCGCAGTCAGGCTAAGAAAGTCCGGAATGCCTGACCAATGCTCTTTGCCGCCCGAGACATGCTTCCCCGGCTATACCTCACCGCGCAATGCGGCTCCCTGCCTCGGCCGGTTCCGCACGCACCACCCGATACGCGGGCCCGGCTTGCTTGCCGCCGCCGGAGAAGATATCCGCCAACTTCCCGATCAGCATTCCCAGCAGGGGAAGCCAGATGGGACACAGCATCAATACCAGCAACGGCCCCATGATCTTGAAAATTTCCAGGAATCCGTGCATATCAGCGTCACACCTTCTCGGTTTCGGCCAGCAGCGTCGCGAGCGTGCGCACCGCACGATGCTGCAGCGCCCGGATGCTGTTGGGGTTCTTGTTCATCGTTTCGGCGACCTCGGCGACGGACAGTCCGGCGAAAAACCGCAACCGCAGGCACTCGCGCTGCGGTTCGCTGAGGCCGGCGAGGCACCGCCGCAGCGCGGCCGCTTCGATGCGGGCCAGCGCGAGCCGGTCGGCTCCGCCGCGGAGGTCCGGTCCGTCGTGGTCTTTCCCGTCGAGGAGTTCGCGCCGGTAGCGGGCCGATTTGCGGTGGTCGCGCAGCAGGTTGTCGGCGATCGTGTACAGCCAGCCGGTGAACGAGCCGACGTCCGGGCGGAAGTCCGGCAGTTTTCGCCACGCCCGCAGGAAAGCCTCGCTCGTCAAGTCCTCGGCGACCGTCGCCGTCGGCACCCGCATCCGCAGGTAGCGGAAGACCGGCGGCGCGTGTTCCTGGTAGATGACGGCGAACGCGGCCTGGTCGCCAGACCGCGCTCGGCCCAGCAATTCCGTCTCCACCGAGCCTCAATCCTGAAGCCGCAGCGCGGCGACCGGGCACGCGCGCACCGCCGCGTCGACGAACTGCCGGTCCGCCTCGGGCGGGGTTTCGTCGAGAACCTGTACGACGCCGTCCTCGCCGACCTCGAAGAACTGGTCGGCCATCGCCTCGCACATGCCGAGACCTTCGCATTTTCCTTGGTCCGCAACGATTTTCAGCACGCCGCCTCCCGCGCCACCGGCACGAAGTCGACCTTGTCCCGGACGCCGCAGTCCGGGCAGGTCCAGTCGTCCGGGATCTCCGACCACGCGGTCCCGGCGGCGAAACCCTCCAGTTCATTGCCCTCGGCGACGCGGTAGGTGTAGCCGCAACCGGGACACCGCGCGGCGTCCACATCGTCGGCCAGCTGCGACCGAGCGTCCACAGTGGATCCCGCTGCCGCGGCAGCGGTGACCGGATACTTCTTCAGCAGCGACGGCAATTTGCCCGGCTGCACGTTCGCCTGCCGGAGGTCGCCGTCGTAATGCCGGCAGACGCGCGGGTCCATCACTTTGCGAAACCATGCCGGGACTAGCGCGACGACCATCATTCCGGTGTAGCCGGTCGGCAGGACGGGGCTTTCCTTGAAGTCGCGCAAGGTCTGGAACCGGCGAGTCGGGTTCGCGTGGTGATCGCTGTGCCGCTGCAAGTGGTACAGCAGCACATTCGTCGCGATGTTGTTGGAATTCCAGGAATGCGCCGGAGTGACCCGTTCGTACCGGGTCTTGGCACCGTGCGTGACTTGCTTGCGCAGCATCCCGTAGTGCTCCATGTAGTTCACGATCTCCAGCAGCGAGAACCCGAACACGGCCTGCACCACCAGATACGGCAGGATCCCGACGCCCAGCCACGCGATCAGCCCGCCCCACAGCACCACGCTCATCAGCCACGCGTTGAGCACATCATTGCCGAGGTGGAACGGGTGGCTTCCCTTGCGGGCGTAGCGTTTCCGCTCAACACCCCAGGCACTGCGCAGCGAACCGAAAACTGTGCGCGGCCAGAAACGGTAGAAGCTCTCGCCCAGCCGGCTCGACGCCGGATCCTCCGGAGTGGCGACGCGGACGTGGTGCCCGCGATTGTGCTCGATGTAGAAATGCCCGTAGAAACACTGCGCCAACGCGATTTTCGCGGCCCAGCGCTCGGTGCTTTCCCGTTTGTGGCCGAGTTCGTGCGCGGTGTTGATCGCGATGCCGGCGACCGTGCCCAGCGTGATCGCGAGGCCGATCTTGCCGCCGACGGAAAGCTCGCCGCGCGCGAGCATCCACGCACCGGCGACGAAACCGGCGTATTGCAGCGGCAGGAACAGGTAGGTGATCCAGCGGTAGTAGCGGTCCTCCTCCAGCGCCTCCATCACCTCGTCCGGCGGATTGGTGTGGTCGTATCCGGCGACGAGGTCGATCAGCGGCACGAGGACCAGCACGACGAGCGGCCCGAGCCACAGCACGGCGTCGGATCCGGTCGCGGCGTGCAGTCCGATCGCGCCGAACGGCAGCAGCGGCACCACCAGCCCGAGGAGCCACAGGTGCCGCTTCCGGTCGTGCCAGGCGGTTTCGCCGTTCGCTCCGGCGAGGCGGTACTTCTTCATGGCGGCCTCCACGCGGTCTGTCGTTTTCCCGAAGGTAGGAATCCGCGAGCGGGCGAACACTGTGCGCGAAACCGAAACGCCCGGCTGCGTTGGGTCCGGAGCACGAACCGGGCGTACGGTGCTGCCTGTGACGTCGACGGCTGCCGCCACGCTGGCCAAGGTCGCGGACTCGGTGCTGGCCGAGCTCGCGCCGCTCTGCGCGCGGATCGTGGAGGAGATCGCCGCGGCGGTGCCGGTGCTCGCACCGGACGCACAGGCCTTGGAGCTGCTGGAAAGCTCGGTCCGGGAAAACCTCGTCGCCGCGCTGGGCGTGCTGAGCGGCGCGACCCAGCCCGCGGACGTCGGCGCTCCGCCCGCCGCGCTGGAGTTCGCGCGGCGGCTGGCGCAGCGCCGGGTGCCGATCACCGCGATGCTGCGCGCGTACCGGCTCGGCCAGGCGTCCTTCCAGCAGGAAATGATCGCCCTGATCGCGGCCGAGCCGGTCCAGACCGCTGAGATCTCAGCCGCCGCCACTGACCTGTCACAGGTCGCCTTCACCTATATCGACAAGATCTCTGAAGAGGTGGTCGAGGCCTACCAGGCGGAACGCGACACTTGGCTGCGCCACCGCAACGCGGCCCGGCTGGCGAAGGTGCAGGCCGCACTGTCCGGCAAGCCGGTCGACACCGCGGACGTCGAAAAGACCCTCGGCTACGCGCTGTCGGACCGGCACGTCGGCGCGGTGCTGTGGTGCGGCCCCGAGCTGGACGAAAGCGCCCGCTTAGCCACCCTCGAACGGCACGCGGCCCTGCTCGCGAACGCCCTCGGCACCACGCCGCTGGTCGTGGCCCCGGACGCCTCGACCGTATGGGCCTGGTTCTCGACCGCGACGCTCGACCTCGACGCGGTGTCCGCCGCGCTCGCCAGCTCACCCGATCCGGTCCGCGTCGCGCTGGGCGACCCGGCGAGCGGACTGACCGGGTTCCGCACCACCCACCAGCAGGCCCGGCAGGCCGAAGCCGTCGCGCAGATGACCGAGCGGACCCAGCCGCGACAGGTCACCGCGGCGGCGCAGCTCGGGCCGCTGGCGCTGGTCGCGGCCGATCCGGCGGCGGTCGCGGGCTGGGTCCAGTCGGTGCTCGGCGCGCTGGCCGACGACGACGAGGGGCACCGCCGGATGCGCGAGACGGTGTGGGCGTACCTGTCCAGCGGAAGCAGCTTGATGGTCGCCGCGCAGGAGCTGCACCTGCACAAGAACACCATCCAGTACCGGCTCCGCAAGGCCGAGCAGGAACGCGGCCGTCCGCTGTCCGAGGGGCGGATCGACGTCGAGGTGGCGCTGCTGGCGTGCCGGCTGCTGGGTCCTGCCGTGCTCCGGCCGGTGGACTGACGTTTTGTGCCGCGGGACCAATCCGGCCCCGCTGTCCCGGTCCGCGGACCGATGCCCGCGCCCGGCCTGGCGAGAAGACTCCGGGAAACGTCGCCGGACGGTGCCCATCCTCTCCGTCCGGCGGCGTCCCCAGACCCCGCCCGCACGCCCCGGCCGGAGCAGCGCTGACGCTTGCGAGGACAACGATGGACCACCCCCGCGAAGAGACCGACGTCCTCGTGATCGGCTCCGGCTTCGGCGGCTCGGTGAGCGCACTGCGGCTGTCCGAAAAGGACTACCGCGTCACCGTGCTGGAAGCCGGTCCGCGCCGCACCGAAGAAACCCTGCCCAAAACCTCGTGGGACGTCCGGAATTTCCTGTGGGCTCCCCGGCTCGGCTGCTACGGCATCCAGCGCATCCACCTGCTCCGCGACGTCGTCATCCTCGGCGGCGCGGGCGTGGGCGGCGGTTCCCTCAACTACGCCAACACTCTCTACGAACCGCCCGCGCCGTTTTTCGCCGACCCGCAATGGGCGCACGTCACCGACTGGCAAGCCGAACTGAAACCGCACTACGACCAGGCCCGCCGGATGCTCGGCGTCACCCAGAACCCCACCGTCACCGCCGCGGACCAGGTGCTCCGTGAGGTCGCCGACGACCTCGGCGTCGGATCGTCCTTCCGGCTCACCCCGGTCGGCGTGTTCTTCGGCGACCAGGACACTCCCGCCGGGACCGTCGTGCCGGACCCGTTCTTCGGCGGTGCCGGGCCAGCGCGCCGAACCTGCACCGAATGCGGATCCTGCATGACCGGTTGCCGGGTCGGCGCGAAAAACACGTTGGACCGCAACTACCTCTATCTGGCCGAGCAACGCGGCGCGAACGTCGTCCCCCTGACCACAGTGCTCGATGTGCGGCCGGCCGACGGCGGCTACGTGGTCACCGCGGTCCGCACCGGATCCTCGCCCCGCCGCCGCAAAAACGTGCGCACCTTCTTCGCGCGCGACGTCATCTTCAGCGCAGGCACCTACAACACCCAGAAGCTGCTCCACCGCGCCCGCGAAACCGGTGCCCTGCCAGGGCTTTCCGCCAGCCTTGGCCGGCTGACCCGGACCAACTCGGAAGCCATCCTCGGCGCGAAATCGAAACGCCGGGACGTCGACTTCACCCACGGCGTCGCGATCACCTCGTCCATCCATCCGGACGCGCACACGCACATCGAACCCTGCCGCTACGGCAAGGGAAGCAACGCGATGTCGCTGCTGCAAACCGCGCTCACCGACGGCGGCAAGTCCCTCCCGCGCTGGCTGACCTGGCTCGCCGCCTTCGCCAGGAACCCGCGCAACTTCACCTGGTTCTCGCCGCGCCGCTGGTCCGAACGCACCATCATCCTGCTGGTCATGCAAACCCTCGACAATTCCATCACCGTCTCCGGAAAACGCACCCGGACCGGAGCGCACAAACTGACTTCCGCACCCGGGCACGGCGAACCGAACCCCACCTGGATCCCCGCCGGAAACGACGCCGCCCGCCGCGTCGCGGAGAAAATCGACGGCATCGCCGGCGGCACCACCGGCGAGATCCTGAACATCCCGATGACCGCGCATTTCATCGGCGGCTGCGCCATTTCCGACAATCCGGCCAACGGCGTACTGGACCCCTACCACCGCGTATACGGCCACCCCGGCCTGCACGTCGTCGACGGCTCCGCGATCTCCGCCAACCTCGGCGTCAACCCTTCCCTGACGATCACCGCGCAAGCCGAACGCGCGATGTCCTTCTGGCCCAATCACGGCGAGAAGGACCAGCGGCCCCCGCTCGGCGCGCCGTACGAACGCATCGACCCGGTGCCCCCTCGGCGTCCCGCGGTTCCGGCCGGCGCTCCGGGCGCTCTCATTCCCTGAGTGCACGGCGCGGCCCGCCGCCCTCCCCTTTTCGGAATTCAGTACGCGAGCAGAAGCATTTCCCCGAAACCGGCCAAGGCAGCCGGGATGCACTGTTTCGAATATTTTCCTGAAGAATCGAAAACGGACACCGCTGTCGGCCCAACTGATTCGACTGAACGCCCGAGTGTCAGCTTCCGGGGATCCTGCTAGCGTGTTCTGCGCGGAGCACTTCGCGCATCCGGAAAGTTCATCAGCGATCGCTATCGAACCGATAATGAATTATTCCCGAAAGAGCACACCGAGGAGGACTGGTTTCTGTGAAGACCCTTCCCGAGCGTTATCAGGCCCCTGAAGCATCCTCTGCCGGCTGCTTCGCGACCGACACCCGGCGGCTGCGCCGCGGCGCGCGCGATCACCGCCGCCACGGCCGTCGTCGCCGCTGAGCAGGCGATTCACCCGCGGGTAGCGTCCGTTGCCCGCTGAGCTGAGCTGACGTGGCTGGAGGTCGACCCAATCGGTCTTCAGCCACGTTCGTCCTCCCGTCGTTCACTCCGATCCCGACCGGTGGTCCGATGAACGCCTTGTCGAGCAGTCTTGTCGTCCTTCCGGACTCGCCGGGCGGCGCCGCGCTGCTGCCACGAGTCCCTTACCAGCGCCCGAGTGTCCTGTTCCATTCCTCCGGACGGCCGTGGCTGGCCGGTCGCTGGGAGCCGGGGGAAATCCAGGTGGCCATCGCGGGCCGGGCCCGCGTCGCCGTCTTCGGGTCCTGCCCGATTCCAGTCGAGCGGCTGACCGCCCATGCCGCCCGTTTGCGCACCGCGGCCGACGCGGACGCGCTCGCCCGCGTGCTGCCCGGCAGCGCGCACCTCATCGTGTCAGTGAACGGGCAAGTCCGGCTGCAAGGCACTCTGGCGAACCTGCGCCGGGCCTTCCACACCCGGATCGGCACCACCGCGGTCGCGAGCACCCGCGCCGACGTGCTGGCCGAGATGACCGGCGCGGACCTGGACGAAGACCTTCTCGCCGCGCATCTGACGCAAATGCAGCTGCTTCCCCCGCTGATCGAGAAAAGCTGGTGGCTCACCGTGCAGCCGGTGCCGCCGGATTCCTACGTCGCGCTGGCCGACGACGGCACCGCCCGCACGGTGCGCTGGTGGCATCCGCCGGACCCCGTTCTGCCCATCCGCAAAGGCGCTCCCGCGGTCCGCGCCGCGCTGCGGGAAGCGGTCGCGAACCGGCGACCCGCCAAGGGCAGGCTGTCGCTGGATCTTTCCGGCGGAATGGACTCGACGACGCTGTGTTTCCTCGCCGCCGAGCACACCCCCGACCTGCTCACGTTCCGGTGGACCGAAGGAAGCGTCGCCAACGACGATCCGGCCTTCGCCGCCGAAGCGGCCCGGCTGCTCCCGCGCGCCGAGCATCTGGACCTGTCCGGAGCCAGTTCGCCCGCGCTGTTCGCCCCGCCCTACACGACGACCGACCTAGAAGCGCCGTGGACGATGACCAGAGGACTGAACAGTTCCTCGCACGGCGTGCGCATCCTCGCCGAGCACGGCTCAGGACTGCACCTGGCCGGGCACGGCGGAGACGAGGTTTTCAGCGCTTCGCCCAGCTACCTGCACACCCTGGTCCGCCGCCGCCCGCTCACCGGTCTGCGCCAGCTCCGGGTCTACCGCAGCCTCGGCCGGTGGTCGTGGCCGCAAACCCTGGCCGGCCTGGCCAGCAGGCAAAGCTGGGGCGACTGGTGGCGAGACTCGGCGGACCACCTCACCGACCCGCTGCCGCCGCGCGGGACACCCGAGCTGAGCTGGGCGGATCCCGTCCGCGCCGCGCCATGGGTCACCGGCGACGCACTCGCGACCACACGGCGGGTGCTGTACGAAATCGCCGGCGAGGCCACGCCGCTGGCCGCCGACCGCGGTCAGCACGAAGCGCTGACCAGCCTGCGCGCCGCGGGACCGTTGTGCCAGCAGATCCAGCGCGAGTACGCCGCCGAGGGCGTCCCGCTCGACCTCCCGTACCTGGACGACCGGGTCGTCGAGGCCGCGCTCGCGGTCCGGACGTCCGACCGGTTCACGCCCTGGCGGTACAAACCGCTGCTCGCCGACGCGATGCGCGGCCTCGTCCCGGACGTCATCCTCGACCGCACCACCAAGGGCGACTACCAGGACGACGATGACGCCGAGGCGCACCGGCACGTCCCCGATCTGCTCGAGTACTTCGCCGATTCGGCACTGGCCGCGTGCGGTCTGCTCGACCTCGGCGCGTTGCGGGCCTGCCTGCTCGAGCCGAGGCTGGACGACGAGGTGGAAGCGCACCTGGAAACCGCGCTCGGCTGCGAAATGTGGCTGCGGGCGATCGCCGAGGCCCGGCCAGCGACCGACCGGAGGACCCATGCACCTGCACCCTGACGCCGCGCTCACCGACACCCCGGACGGTTCGGTCCTGCTCAACAAACGCACCGGAACCTATTGGCAGGTCAACCGAACCGGCGCGCACACCCTCGACCGCCTGCTCGCCGGCGAGACCGCCGACCGGATCGCCGCCGATCTCGCCGCCAGATACGACATCGACGCCGCCCGGGTGCTGTCCGACATCGCCGCGATGACCGAAAGCCTGCTCGCCGCCGGATTGGTCGAACCGTCGTGAGCCAGCCGTCCGTGGTACCCCACCGAATTCGCCTGCCGCTGCACCGAAAACTGCTGCCGCTGCTCATGGTCGCGCTCGCCACCCTGCTGACCGCGTTGTCCCCCAAGCATCTCTGCGCGATCCTGACGTTCGCCCGGCGGGGTGCCCGGCCCGCCACCTTCGAACAAGCCCGCACCGCGCGTCAGTCGGTGATCGCGGTCAGCCTGCGCTGCGCCGGCGACGGCTGCTTGCTCCGCTCCGTCGCCGCGGCTTTGCTGTGCCGGACGCACGGCGTTTGGCCGACCTGGCGCACCGGCGTACGCACACAACCATTCAGCGCCCACGCGTGGATCGAAGTCGACGGCCAAGTTGTCGACGAAATCCATCCCGCGGGTTATTTCGCTCCGCTGCTGACCGTCGCCCCTTTAGCCGTCGAGGATCGCCCGAATGACCGTCACCGCCCCTGAGACCAGTCCGTCGGCCACCGAGGAGCCCGTCCGGTCCCGGGTCGGTCTGCGCCACCTGTTCGCCGCCACCCGCGGACACCGCAGAAACATCGCTGTCGCACTGCTTTTCACCCTCGTCGGTGCCGGACTTGGCCTGCTGCAGCCAATGCTGGCCATGCAGACCATCGACGCCGTCGGCACCGGCGGCGCCATCGGCTGGCTGCTCGTCGCCCTCGTCGCCGTGTTCGTCGCCGAAGCCGTCGCGGACACCGTCGGCCGCTACTGGCTGGAACGCTCCGGCGAAGGCGTCGTGCTCGGACTGCGAGTGCGGCTGGTCAGCCACCTCTTGCGGCTGCCGATGCGGCTGTACGACCAGCACCGGATCGGCGACCTGCTGTCCCGGACCACCGCCGACACGACCCTGCTGCGCGACACCCTCGCCTACGACCTGGTCGAAATGCTGACCGGCGGTTTCGTGGTCGTCGGCGGCACCGTCGCCATGCTCTGGCTGAGCCCGCTGCTGTTCGGCATCGTGGCCGTCATCGTCGGCGGCGTCGGGGGCGTCACGCTGTTTGTGTTGGCGCGCATCCGGAACGCGACCGAAAACGCGCAGGACAATCTGGGCCTGATGGCCGCGGAACTGGAACGCGCGCTCAGCGCTATCCGCACCATCCGAGCCACCCGCGCGGAAGACCGGGAAACCGACCGCATCGGCCATTACGCGCGGACCACCTATCAGGACAACATCCGCGCCGCCCGCCTCAACTCCATCGCCGGCCCCGCCGTGACCCTCTCCGCGCACGGCGCCCTCATCGCGGTCTTGGTCACCGGCGGAATCCAAGTAGCCAACGGAAATCTCACCCTCGCCGAACTGGTGGCTTTCCTGCTCTACGTCAGCTACATCGCCGTCCCGAGCGCCGGATTGTTCGAACTGGCCGCCACTGTCCAAAGAGGACTGGCGGCGTTCCAGCGGGTCCACGACATGACCCAGCTCCCCACGGAAACCGACCACGCCCCCGAGCCGGGTGTTTCCCCGGCTTCCGCCCCAGTCCTGGAACTGCGAGACGTCTGGTTCAGCTACCACCCCGACCGCCCGGTGCTGCGCGGCGTCTCCTTCGTGGTGCCGCGCCAAGGCCACGTCGCACTGGTCGGCCCGTCCGGAGCCGGGAAGTCCACCATTCTCGCGCTGATCGAGCGTTTCTACGAACCCGACCGCGGCACCATTCTGTTCAACGGGCACCAGCCGTCCATCGCCGAATGCCGCCAGCGAATCGGCCTGGTGGAACAAACGACCCCCATCCTGCACGGCACCCTGCGCGACAATCTCACCTACGCCGCCCCCGACGCGACCGACGACCAAATCCGCGACGTACTGGCGAAAACCAACTTGACAGAATTCGTCGACCGTCTCCCCGCCGGTCTGGAAACCCCAGCGGGCGAACACGGCGGCATGCTGTCCGGCGGCCAGCGCCAGCGGCTGGCCATTGCCCGCGCACTGCTGGCCCGGCCAGAGCTGCTGCTCCTGGACGAACCGACGTCCCAGCTCGACGCGGCGAACGAAGCCGCCTTCGCGCGGACGCTGGATCAGGTGGCCGGGGAGTGCGCGTTGCTGGTCATCGCGCATCGGCCCGCAACGGTGCGCCGGGCGAAGACGGTGATCGCGTTGGAGCACGGGCGGATCAGCACTGACTTGGGTCTTGTTCCTTAGCCGTGCGGAGAGGACCATTCCGGGTTTTCGCCCTGACACGGTCACCGGGACACCAACCGCTCCGATTACCCTGATCGGCTGCTTGTCGCCGTGTTCGGCCACCGGCAGACTTGACCATGGGTGGTACGGACCATTACCCATGCGCCACCCAGATTCCTGCATTTCTTCGGGGGAAATCCGGACATTGTCCGGTCACGCAGCACGGGGGCTGCGGTTTCTGTCGCGCGGCGGCCCGGCCCACACCACTGGTTCCGTCCTGCCCCGCGACCGGCCGCGATCCCGGCGTGCGTGCTGGACGGAGGGGAAGAAACGGGATGAGTTTCCTTCACAGACACAGATTCCGCGCCGCGGTCTCAGTGCTGACCGCGGCACTGCTCGGCACCGGCGTCGCAGTGACGCCCGCCGCCGCGGATCCAGCCCCGGCGCAGAACGAACGGGCGCAGGCCGTCCAGCTGCTCAGCTCCGGCGGCCCGGCGGTGGCCGCCGCCGCGGAAACCGCGCTGACCGGCAGCGACGCGGACGTGCACGCGTTCCTGACCGCGGCGCTGGCGCAATGCCAGGTCACCGACGACCGGATCAGCGCGCAGCGGATGCTTTCCGCCGGCGGGCCCGCGACCCGGTTCGCGGCGAACCAGGCGCTGTCGAACACCCCGGAGGCGGTGAAGACGTTCCTGGACACCGGCTGGACCCAGCCGTGGAAGGACGACCAGCGCATCAAGGCCTCTCAGCTGTTGCAGGCGGCGACCGGGCCGACCGTCAAAGCGGCCGCCAACGCGGCGCTGAACGGGACCATCGAAGACCTGGAAAAGTTCCTCGGCCCCGGCGTACGCCAGGCGCAGAACGACGACGACCGGATCGCCGCGCAGCGACTGCTGAACGAGGGCGGCCCGGAGGTGCGCAAGGCCGCCAACCAGGCCTTGAACGGCACTCCGGACGACGTCCGCTACTTCCTCGAAACCGGCTGGCAGGTCGCGGCTCAACGGGATCAGGAAACGCTGAGCATCGCGCAACTGGCCGATCTCGCGCACGCCGCCGCCCAGCGCGCGGCCACCCAGACCCAGAACGCCAAAGAAGCGGCGGACCGGGCCGCAGCCGCCGCGAAGGTCGCCAAGGACGCGGCACAACGCGCGGCGCAAGAAGCTCAGGCCGCCCAAGATTCCGCTGGTCAAGCCGCCAATGCCGCGGACAGGGCAGCGGACGCGGCCAACCGCGCCGCCGACACCGCCCGGACCGCGATCGAGGCCGCCGAGGCAGCCACGTCGGCCGCGCGGACGGCGTCGGCCGCTGCGCAGCAGGCTGCGTGGGCAGCTTCGATGGCCGGTCAAGCCGCAGCCAGGGCCCGCAACGCCGCAGCCGCAGCACATCTGGACGCCGCCAACACCGCGTCCATCCGGGACGCAGCCCGCGCCGCCGCGGCGAACGCCCGTGACGCCGCGAACGGCGCCCGCTCGGCGGTAGCCGCGATCGGCGACGCACTCAACGCACTCGGCCTGGCGATCCAGGCCGCTATCGGTGCCGCCGCCACCGCGAACGACGCCGCAGCAGCAGCAGGCGCGGCCGCCGAAGCCGGCGGCTGGGCGCAAAAAGCCGGAGCCAGCGCCGCAGCCGCACAGCGCGCCGCCAACAAGGCTCGCGCCTACGCCGGTGAAGCGACCCGGGCCGCAGCCGCCGCCCAGTCCATCGCCAACGAAGCCCAAGCCAACGCGAACCAGGCCCGAGACGCCGCCAACGCAGCAGCCGCGCACGCCGACGCAGCAGCTCAAGCCGCCCAGGAGGCGGCGAACGCGGCCTACGACGCCGAGCGCGCCGCAGCACAGGCCCAAGCCGCCGCGGACGCCGCCAAGGCCGAAGCCGCCGCCGCGCAGACCGCCTCCGACCAGGCCAAGTCCACCGCGGAAACCGCACGCAAGGCCGATGCGGAACGGCTCACCGCTCAGCAGAACCAGGGCGTACGCGATGCTGAAGCAGCGAAGCAGGCCGAACAGGACAAGCAGGCGAGCGTCGACTGGAAAGCCGGAGAAGCCGCGAAACTCGACGCCGAGGCTCAGCGACTGCTCACCGAAGCCCAGTCGCCGACGACGCCCGCCGAAACAGTCGTAGCCGACGGCCGCAAGGTCGCCGCCCGCCTGTGGCACACCGGCGGCCCCTGGGTGAAAACCGCCGCCCGGGACACCCTCGCCGGATCGACCGCCGACGTCGTCTCGTTCGTCCACAGTGGATTCGCCAGCGCCACCGAACAGGACGACCGCGCGAGCGTCGCCGCGATCGCCGACACCACCACGATCGCGGCCCAGCGCACCGCGGCCAACACCGCACTGGCCGGAACCTACGACCAGGTCAAGGAATTCCTGCGCACCCGCTACTACCCCGGCAAGAACGACGACGACCGGGTCGCGGTACAGCGAATCCTGAACAACGGCGGCCCGGCCACGAAGGCCGCCGCGAACAAGGCGTTGTCCGGCACCGTCGAAGACATCCGGGAATTCCTCGCCACCGGCCAGTACCGCGCAGCCGAGGACGACGACCGCGTTGCCGCGCAACAGGTCCTTAACACGGGCGGCCCCGAAGTCCGCGCCGCCGCCAACGCCGCGCTGTCCGGCCCGTGGTCCTTCGTGAAGCAGTTCCTGCACGTGGATCAGTACAAGGCCGCGGTACGAGACGCCGACACGGCGATGCACAACGCCCAGATCGACGGATATCTGGCCGACGCAGCCAAGTCCGCAGCGCAAGCCCGCACCGACGCCGCGAACGCCGCTCTGTACGCCGCCAACGCACGCAACGACGCCGCCGCAGCCTCGGCGGCCGCAGCCGCGGCCAAGCAGTCGGCCGCCGACGCCTCGAAAGCCGCGGCCGACGCGAAGAAATCCGCCGACGACGCACAGAATTCCGCCGACCAGGCCGCACGCTCCGCCCAACAGGCGCGGGACGCAGCCAAGACCGCCCAAAACGCGGCCAACGACGCAGCCCGCTCCGCAGCCGCCGCCCGCGATTCGGCGTCCCGCGCCGCCGGTTACGCCGCAGCCGCCCGAGCCTCCGCGGAACAGGCCCGCGCAGACGCGATCGCAGCCCACAAGTCGGCCGAGGAGGCGGCACAAGCGGCCGCGGAGGCTTGGCAGTCCGCAGTCATTGCCCTGCAGAACGAGGAAAACGCCCGCCGCAACGCGGGCCCGGTCACCGGCGCGGACGGCGGGTTCGACTGCCCGCCCAAGTGTGTCCCGCCGGAGCAGCGTGTCCAGGACAACCCAGCTTGGCGGGAAGCGCTGTCCTTGATGACCAGCGAAATGGTCAACAACCCGAAAGGCGACATCGCCGCGGGGATCAGGTACCTGCTCACCGGACTCGCCGGCCCGCTCAGCGTCGACGAGGCCTTCGTGAGGTTCGGCTGGCAAGTCAGGACCGGCGGGCCGTGGGACCACAAGGGACCGCTGTACGACATCCTGAAAGCCAACGGTCGCGAGAAAACCTACTCCTTCCCGGTGCCCGGCACGAACGAGAACCTCAACTACGACTTCTGGTCGAACCTTCACTACGGGTATGTCGGCGCGTCCTGCGGTTTCACCGAAGGCGAACTCGTCCTCGGAGCCAAGGCGTTCCAGATAGTGTCCCCCACGAACCATTGGGGTCCCAGCAAGGAGGCCACGATCCGCGCCGGAGCCCGGCTCTTCCAGGCACATCCCAATTCCGACGATCTGCGGGATCCGAACATCATCCTCCAGGTGATCCGGGACAATAGAAACGTGTACCGGCAGAGCGCGCCGGGAGAACCCGCGTATCTCGAGCCGCACCGGTAAACGGCTGACCTCTCCGAAAGGCACGTCTAGATGACCCACTCGACCCAGGGCCGCCGACGCATCGCGCCGGCGGCCCTGGCTCTCGCCGTTCTGGTCCCGCTGGCGACCGGCTGCGCCAGCCGGTTCACTGATCTCCACCAGTCAGGCACCGGTCCGGTGACCGAACAGGCAGCGTCCCTCGCCAAGAAACACCGGCTCGGCCCGACCGGCTTCGGCAAACTCACCCTCGGCATGCCCCTAGCCAAGGCGATCGCCACCGGGCAGATCCGCGAGAACCGCGACTCAGGAACGGTCGGCTGCGCCATGGGCCACGAGACCGGAACAACCCACGACGTCGTCTGGATCTCCGACACCATCGGAGTCGCCAAGATCGAGGCCTACGAAGGAGTGCTGACCCCCGAGGGCATCGGACTCGGCGCGAGCCTGGACGAGGTCAAGAACGCCTACCCCGGCGTCAAGGTCGAAACCGAAGCCGACATGGGCAGCGGCCAAATCAAAATGGACGACCACTACCGCGCCCCAGTCACGGGCAACCCCGACGCGGCCTACCGGATCTTCGTCGACCGCGACGACCGGGTGGACTCCCTGCTGCTCGTCACCACCAAACCGAAACCGGAGTGCGAGATCGGCTACTCCAACTGACGAAACGAGGCCCAATCGACCTTGGCCCGCGAAAACGGTGCCCCGACGGGGTTCGAACCCGCACTGGGTCGATTTCGGACGGCGGTGGGCGATGTTGGCCGTCCACTGCCGTCCTTAGCTTTCACCTGCGGTATTCGCATAAGCGGACGAGATCTTGCCGCCCCGGATTGACGCGGCGTGATAGCCCTTCAAGAGGTCGCCGGGAGGACGACAGGTCACTCACGGACGCAACGTGCGCGCACGGTCCCGGCCATCTCGGAGACTTGCCCCTCCGGCAAGGACATCCTTCTAGGTGTCAGTGCCGGACGCTAGCTCCACGCAGTCTGGGCAACGATTCTCACGTGAGACGAACGTTGGAGGCCACGGGACGCCATAGCTCCCGACGACCCGCTTGCCGCATAGCGTCTCGATCGGGCTTCCGTCGGTGAACCGCTGATAGGCCTCATCCGTGATGGCGTGCTGCTCGTCGCCAGGCTGCAGCATGTCCGTGCGATTCGGCGCGCGGCGGTGAGGTCGCCGCGCTTCGCCGTGCTCGGTCCACGCGCTGCATAGGCTCATGCTGAGCTGTCGCATGCGGCACCGTTCTGGTTACAGCTCATGCCGGAGGCGGCCCCGCGTGCCCGGCCCGATCGCGCGCGGCCCCGCAGGGGCCACCTTGATCCTGACTCCGGGAATTCCGGGGGTAAACCGGGGTTGATCTTGAACCAGGCTCAAAAGAACCGTCCTGACCCGCGAAACCAGTGCCCCCGACGGGGTTCGAACCCGCACTGGGTCGATTTTAAGTCGACTGCCTCTGCCAATTGGGCTACGGGGGCACCCCCACCCTAGCGAACCCGCCCCCACCCACGACAAAGCCGGGCCGCCCCCAAGCGACCCGGCTTCACCACAAGCCATCGGCCAAGCACCCCAGAGAAACTCAGCCCTTGCTAGCCCGGTTGAACTCTTCCTTCGGGTTGTTGATCTGCCCCAGCGAAATAACCTCCCGCCGGAACAACCCGCCGAGCATCCAGTCGAACAGGATCCGGATCTTGCGGTTCCACGTAGGCATCGCCTTCAGGTGGTAAGCCCGGTGGAACAGCCACGCCGGGAAGCCCTTGATCTTCAGGTTCAGCGCGTCCGCCACGCCCTTGTGCAGCCCGAGGCTCGCGACCGCACCGAGGTTCTTGTGGTAGTAGTCCTTCGGCTGTCCGCCGCGGATCACCTTGATGATGTTCTTCGCCAGCAGGCGGGCCTGGCGGACCGCGTGCTGGGCGTTCGGCGGGCACGTCGCCGTCGGGTCCTGCTCGGTGCGCGACAGGTCCGGGATGGCCGCGTTGTCGCCCGCGGTCCAGACGTCCGGGTGGCCGACGACCTGCATCGCGGCGGTGGCCTCGACGCGGCCGCGCTTGTCGAGCGGCAGGTCCGAGCCGGCGAGGACCGGGTTGGCCTTCACACCCGCGGTCCAGATGATCGTGTCGGTGTCGAACTCGGTGCCGTCCGACAGCACGACGTGGCCGTTTTCGAACGACTTCGCCGCGGTCGACAGGTACACCTCGATGCCGCGCTTCTCCAGCTGCTGCACCGTGTACACACCCAGCGTCTCGCGCACCTCGGGCAGGATCCGCCCGGCCGCCTCGACCATCACCCAGCGGATGTCCGCCGGCTTGATGTTCGGGTAGTAGTTCTCGACCGCGAAGCGGGTCATGTCCTCGAGTTCGGCCAGCGCCTCGATGCCCGCGAAGCCGCCGCCGACCACGGTGAACGTGAGCAGGCGCTTGCGCAGCTCGGGGTCGAGCGTGCTGGCGGCCTCGTCCAGCTTGGTCATGATGTGGTTGCGCAGGTAGATCGCTTCGCCGATGGTCTTGAAGGCGATGCCCTCCTCGGCGAGGCCGGGGATCGGCAGGATCCGCGCGACGGCGCCGAGCGCGACCACGAGCACGTCGTAGTTCAGCGTCTCGATGTGGCCGTCGGCGGCCTCGACCGTGACGGACTTGCGCTCGTTCTCGATCTTCGTGACCCGCGCGGTCAGCACGTGGCAGCGCTTCAGCACGCGGCGCAGCGGCACGACCACGTGCCGCGGCTCGATCGCGCCGGCCGCCGCCTCGGGCAGGAACGGGGCATAGGTCATGTGCGGCTGCGGGTCAACGACGGTCACGGAGGCCTCGTTGGCGCGCAGCATCTTCTGAAGCCCGTACGCGGTGTACAGGCCGACGTATCCACCACCGAGGACGAGGATCCGAGTCGGTTCCGACTTCGCAGCAGCCATGTACCTATAGTCGCACTTCCGAAGCGGCTCCGCTCGGGTACCCCACCCCGCTGTGACCAGCGTCGCCACGCTGGTTGTCACGATTCAGATGAGCCCGGCGGCCGAGGCCGCGGCGGTGAACGCGGTCACCACCATGGGCTGTGTCACACGACCGGTCTGGACATTGCGCGGTGACACGTGGTAACAGCCGAACACCGCCAGGTCACCGAGCTGGAGCCGGGCCCCGTGGGCGAAGGACGGCCGCGGTTTCGGCACCGGCCAGCCCGCGGCGGAAAGCACTGGCAGCAGCGCCTGCCAGCCGAACGCGCCGAGCACGACGATCGCGCGCAGGGTGGGCCGCAGCAGGTCCAGTTCGTCGGCCAGCCAGTGCCGGCAGGTGTCCCGCTCAGCGGGGGTCGGCCGGTTCTCCGGCGGCGCGCAGCGGACCGGCGACATGAGCCGGGTGCCGCGCAGCGTGAGGCCGTCGCCGATCGCGGCGGACACCGGCTGGGAGGCGAGACCGACCTCGTACAGCACCCGGAAGAGGAAGTCGCCGGACGGATCGCCGGTGAACATCCGGCCGGTGCGGTTGGCCCCGTGCGCGGACGGCGCGAGCCCGACCACGGCCAAGGCAGCGTCCTCCGCGCCGAAACCGGGCACTGGCCGCGCCCAATAACGTTCACCGGCGAACGCGGCCTTCGTACCGGCCACGCCTTCGCGCCATTCGACCAGCCGCGGGCATGCCCGGCATTGCACCAGTTCCGCGTCGAGGCCGGCGAAAGTGCGCATCGATCTCCTCCGCATTGGTGTGCTGCCACGGTAACGCGGGATAGGTTGGGGCCATGGCCGACACCACCGCGGACGAGACCGCCGAGAAGACCAAGGACGAGGAGACGAAGACAGCCGAGCCCGTCGACGACCTCGTGACGACGCAGCACACGCTCACCGTCAAGCGGCGCAAGCTCGCCTACACCGCCCAGACCGGCCGGATCGTGCTCCGCCAGGAGGTCAAAAAGGACGGCAAATCCGAGGGCCACCAGCCCAAGGCCGAGGTTTTCCTCACCGCCTACACCCTCGACGACGCCGACCCCGGCACGCGACCGGTCACCTTCGCCTTCAACGGCGGCCCTGGTTCCTCCAGCATCTGGCTGCACATGGGCCTGCTCGGGCCGCGCCGCGTGCTGTCCGGCGACGTCGACGACCCGGTTCCGCCGCCGTACGGCCTCGAGGACAACCCGGAAAGCCTGCTCGCGCACAGCGACCTGGTGTTCATCGACCCGGTCCAGACCGGCTACTCCCGGGTGACCGAGGGCGGCGAATCCCAGCCCTACACCGGGTTCCAGGGCGACGTCGAATCGATCGCGGAGATCATCCGGCTGTGGGTTTCGCGCAACGAGCGCTGGCTGTCGCCGAAGTTCCTCGCCGGCGAGTCCTACGGCACGCTGCGCGCGGCCGCGCTGGCCGGGCACCTGCAGGAGCGCTACGGCCTGTACCTCAACGGCTTGATGCTCATCTCGTCCGTTTTGGACCTCGGCACGCTGCGGTTCCACGAGGGCAACGATCTGCCGTACTCGCTGTATCTGCCCACGTACGCGGCGATCGCGCACTACCACGGCCGCCACGGCGACCGTCCGCTCGACGACGTGCTCGCCGACGCCGAGGACTTCGCCTCGAAGGAGCTGCCGTGGGCGCTTTCCCGCGGCGCTCGGCTGTCCACTCAGGACCGTACTGAGGCGGTGCAGACGCTCGCGTCGCTCACCGGGCTCAGCGAGTCCTATGTGGATCGAGTGAACCTGCGGATCGAGCACATCCGGTTCTTCACCGAACTGCTGCGCGACCAGGGGAAGACCGTCGGCCGGATGGACGGCCGGTTCACCACCTGGGAGCCGGACGGCGGCGTCGAGCACATGAGCGACGACCCCTCGGTGTCGAGGATCATCGGCGCCTACTCGGCCGGGTTCAACCACTACGTGCGCGCCGAACTCGGCTACGAGAACGACCTGCCGTACGAGATCCTGTCCACCGAGGTGTTCAAGGCCTGGTCCTACAAGGAGTTCGAGGGCCGTTCGGTGTCCGTTGTGGACACCTTGAGCGCGGCGATGCGGGCGAACCCGCACCTTCAGGTCCACGTCGCCTTCGGGCATTACGACGGCGCGACGGCGTACTACGCGTCCGAGTACGTGCTGTCGCAGCTGAAGATTCCCGAGGAGCTGCGGGAGAACATCGACACGGCTTACTACCCGGCCGGGCACATGATGTACGTGCACGAACCGTCGCGGGTGCAGCAGTCGAAGGACCTGGGCAAGTTCGTGAAGAAGGCGTCCAACCGCTGACCTTGTGAGTGCCTATCGCGGTTCTAACCGCGATAGGCACTCACAACCAGTCGTGCTCCCGGGCGTACCGCGCCGCCTCGTGCCGCGTCCGCGTCTGCGTCTTCTGCATCGCATTCGACAGATAGTTCCGCACAGTCCCCTCCGCCAGATGCAACTGCGCCGCGATATCCGCCACCGAATACCCCTCCCGCGTCGCCCGCAGCACGTCGATTTCCCGCACGGTCAACGGACAATCGTCCACCACCGCGAGCGCCGAGACGTCCGGGTCGATCCAGCGTTTGCCCTCGTCCAGCGTCTGGATCACCGACGCGATGTGCGCCGGTTCCGCCGATTTGCTGACAAAGCCCTGCACGCCGAGCTTCAGCGCCTTGCGCAGCACGCCCGGCCGCGCGTGCCGGGTCAGCATCAGGATCACCTGTTCCGGCCGCTCCCGCCGGATCCGCGCGACCGCGCCCAATCCGTCCACATTGGGCATCTCCAGGTCGATCACCAGCACGTCCGGCCGATGCTGCAGGGTGGCCTGCACCGCCGCCTCGCCGTCCTCCGCCTCGGCGAGCACGGTGATCTCGCCCTCCATCGGCAGCAGCGCGGCCATCGCCTTGCGGAGCAGGGCTTCGTCGTCGGCGAGCACCACTGTCGTCATCGCGACACCTTCTCCGGGAAGACCGCGGCCGTCACGAACCGGCCGTCCTTCTGTTCCACCGCCAGCTCTCCGCCCTGATCCGCCAATCGCGCGCCCAACGCGGACAGTCCGCTCAGCTCCGGAGTACCGTCCGGGGCCCCGTCGTTGACGATGCTGATCCCGGTTTCGTCCAGGGTGATCCGCACCTGCCGGGCTTGTGCGTGCCGGAGGATGTTCGTGGTGGTCTCGCGCAGAACCTGGCCGAGCAGTTCGTCCACTCCGGAACCGGCCTCCGCGAGCCGCTCGACCCGGACATGAATCCCCGCCGCCTCGAAGAGGTTCTTCGCGTTCTCCAGTTCGGCCGACAGATTGAGCCGCCGCTGGGCGTAGGCGAGTTCCTTGGTCTGCACGATGGTTTCGCCGACCAGGGTGTGCACCTCGCGCAATTCCTCCTGCGCCCGTTCGAGATCACGGTGCAGCAGCTTCTCCGCGAGCGCGACTTTCAGCTTCACCACGTGCAGCGTGTGCCCCTGGATGTCGTGCAGCTCGCTGGCGAACCGGACCCGCTCCCGGACCACCGCCAGCTCCGCCTCCTTCTCCCGCGACTCTTCCAGCTCCGCGACAAGGTCGTAGAGCCGCTGGCTGGCGAACATCAGCAGCGTCGACAGCGCCGAGCCGACCGCCGGGGTCACGACGTAGACGAACACCCGCGCGCCGAGATGGTCGTGGTGCAGCAGCACGTTGGCCGCGCCGATCGCGCCGGTCAGCACGGCGAAGCCGACCAGCGCGGCGAACCGGCGCCGTGGCAGCGGCGGGATGAGGAACGACCCGACCATGCTCAGCCCGTAGAACGCCATGGTGATGTCGCTCAGCGCACCGGCGAGCCAGACGACCGCGGTGAGCACCAGGCACGGGCGCGCGACGCGGATGAAGTCGCCCGCGGTCCAGCGTTCGGCGGTGGCGGCCGCGGCGAGCAGCCCGATCACCTGAATGACCACGTGCCACCAGGTCCGGCTGCTGAGCACGATCAGCAGCACGCCGACGACCAGCAGCGGCGGCATCACCGTGATGAGGTTGAGCCGCCGCAGCCGGTCCTGGACCGCGTCGCCGGACCAGGACATCCGGCGGGGCCGCGGACGGGTCTCGGTCATGGTGCTCCAGTTTCGGCCGGACGGTTCGGTCCCAGCATGCCGGAGCCGCCGAAGGGCCACCAGTGACGCAGTGTCATGTCTCCGGCTGACGTGACCGCACTAGCCGTGACCAGCGGATCCGGCTGGAATCGGAGCATGTCCACGACCCCAGTCATCGACGTCGGCCACCTGAACCTCACCTACGGCGACTTCCAGGCCGTGCGCGACCTGTCGTTCCAGGTCGGCCGCGGCGAACTGTACGCGCTGCTCGGCACGAACGGCGCCGGGAAGACCTCGACGCTGGAGACCGTCGAGGGCCACCGGGCACCCAGTTCCGGCACCGTGCGGGTATTCGGAAAGGATCCGCGCGACCGCGCTGCCGTGCGTCCCCGGATGGGGATCATGCTGCAGGAAAGCGGCTTCTCGCCGGACCTGACCGTGCGCGAATCGATCCGGCTGATCGGCAGCCTGACCCAGCGAAACGACAACGTCGAACGGCTGCTCGGCATCACCGATCTCACCCGTAAAGCCACGACGAAGGTTTCGCAGCTCTCCGGCGGCGAAAAGCGCCGGCTGGACTTCGCGACCGCCGTGTACGGGACGCCGGACCTGGTCTTTCTCGACGAGCCGACCACTGGTCTTGACATCCAGTCGCGCGACGCGCTGTGGGACGCGGTCGACCGGCTCCGCGAGGACGGCACCACCATCGTCCTCACCACGCATTATCTGGAGGAAGCGCAGCAGCGCGCCGATCGCATCGGGCTGATGCACCAGGGCACGCTCAACCGCGAAGGCACCGTCTCGGAACTGACCCGGACGCTGCCCGCGACCATCCGCTTCGGGCTGCCGCCGCACGCACCGATGCCGCCGCTGCAAGCGACTCGCGAAGAGGACGGCCGCTTCCTCATCGAGACCTTCGGCCTGCAGAAAGACCTGCACGTCCTGCTCGGCTGGGCGCAAGACCACGCCGTCGAACTGGCCGAATTGGAAGCCGGGCCGACCCGGCTCGACGACGTCTTCCGCGCTATCGGCAACGCGTAACTTTATTACCGAAAGGCTTTCCCATGCTCTCGATCGCCCGCGGCGAACTGATCCAACTGTTCCGAAATCGCTTAGTATTGGTTACATCGCTAATACTGCCCGTCGCTTTCAGCGCGTTCTTCATCGCGCGCCACGAAACCTTCGCTCAACTCGGCAGCCTCGGCTATATCGCGGCGCTGACACTTTTCTTCATTACCGCGATCGGCCTGTACACCACTACCGTCACCACCCTCGCCGCGCGACGGCAAAACCTCTTCCTCAAGCGCCTGCGCTCCACCGCCGCCAGCGACTCCGGCATTCTCGTCGGCCTGCTCCTGCCGATCACCGCGATCGCCACGATCCAGGTCGGCGTCATCCTCAGCGTGCTCGGCGCGGTGACCGGACTGCCGAAGAACCCGCTGCTGCTGGCGGTCGCGGTCGTCGCCACCATCGGCATGATGCTCGCCTTCGGCCTGGCCACCGCCGGGCTCACGAACTCACCGGAACACGCCCAGGTCACCACGCTGCCGATCACCGTCGCGGTCCTCGCGATCGCGAGCTGGATCGGAATCACCGGGACCGAGCAGCTTTCCCTCCTGAAACGCCTTTTGCCCGGCGGCGCGGCCACTGAACTCGTGCTGAATTCCTGGAATGGCGGAGCTTCGGTTACCGACTCACTCGTGCTGCTCGGACCGATCGCGGCCTGGCTGATTCTCAGCATCACTCTGGCGACCCGACTATTCCGCTGGGAACCGCGGCGCTGAAACCCCTTCCGGCACCGAGGGGACTGGAGTAACGTCGACGATGCTCTCGATCGTCGACGTGACCAGCAGTCGACTTGACCGGCAGCCGGACAACGGCGTCCGCGAGCACAGCTTCGTTTCGTGCACTTTCCTTTCAGCTTCCTGCGTTCGATTGATCTCGGCAAAGGACGGAAAACCGTGCGAAAACAATTGCTCGTCGTACTGGCGGCCGCCGCGCTGACGGCGACCGCTGTTCCGGCGTACGCAACCCCTTCGAAGTCCTCGGTGAACTGGGGAGCCTGCCCGGCCGACGTCGCTTCCCCGCTGCTGCGGTGCGCGTCGCTGGAAGTTCCGCTGGATTACCGGCACCCGGACGGGAAGAAGATCAGCATCGCGATCTCCCGGCTGCCCAGCGGCAACGCGGCCAAACGGCGCGGCGTGCTGCTGTTCAACCCGGGCGGCCCCGGCGGACCCGGACTCGCCTTCCCGCTGATCTGGGCGCAGCTCGGGGCGCCGGCGAGCCTGCTCGCCGAGTACGACCTGATCGGCTTCGACCCGCGCGGGGTCGAGCACAGCAACCCGGTCAGCTGCGAGCTGAAGCCTGAGCAGCTCTCGTTCACCCCGAAGTACGCGCACAACCGCGAAGAAGTCGTCCGGGCTTCGGAAGCCGCGAAGCAGGTCGCGGCGCAATGCGCTTCCTCGGCTTCGGCGTCGATCCTGCCGTACGTGACGACCGCGAACACCGCGCGCGACATGGACCGGATCCGGGCCGCGCTCGGCGAGCAGAAGATCTCCTACTTCGGCCTGTCGTATGGCACTTACCTCGGTGGGGTGTACGCCTCGCTGTTCCCGGACCGCACCGACCGAGTCGTGCTCGACAGCGTCGTCGGACCGACCGGGGTCGACATCACCACGGCGCGCCGCTTCGCCGAGGGAATGCAGGACCGCTTCCCGGACTTCGCGAAGTGGGCGGCGGCGCGCAATTCGATCTACGCTCTCGGCACCACTCCGGCTGAAGTCACCGCGAATTTCTTCCAGCTCGCGGACAAGCTCGACCAGCATCCTGCCGGGAGAATCGACGGCTCAGCCTTCCGGATGGTCACGCACAGCCTGACCTACCAGACGCTGACCTTCCCGAGACTGGCCCAGGCGTGGCAAGCACTGCTCAGCAATCCGGCTCCGGCGGCCGAGTCGCTGCGGCCGCTCCTCGCCGATCCGGTGCAGAGCCAGCGATCCACCATGCTTTCGGTGATCTGCGGGGACAACGCGTGGCCCCGGCAGATTTCGACCTACCAGCGCAACGTCGCGGAAGACCGGGTCACGTACCCGATGATCGGTGGTGCGACAGCGAACGTCTGGCCGTGCGCGCGCTGGTCGTATCAGCCGGTCGAACCGCCAGTGCAATTCAGCGACCAGGGACCGTCGAACCTGCTGCTGGTCCAGAACACGCGCGACCCGGCGACCCCGCTATCCGGCGCGTTGGAAACCCGTGAGGCGTTCGGCGACCGGGCCCGCCTCGTCACGGTCGAGCAGGGCGGGCACGGTGTGGGAATCCCGTTCCTGAACGGCTGCGGTTTCGCCGCCGTCACTGATTTCCTCGTGCACGGAATCCGGCCGGAAACCGACAAATACTGCGGTGCCGAAGCGAACGTCACGCGATCGCTTACCCCGCAGCAGCAACAGGCCGCCGACAAGCTGACGGATCGGCTGCGGCAGTACTGAACCGACGATGGGTGGGACGATGAGCGGCGGGGGGGGGGGGGGCCCCCCCCCACCGAGGGAGTACGGGGCGCATTGGGTTAACCCCCATACCACGCATACACCCTGAAGTAAAAAATTTGGAAAAAAATGAAAAA
>NZ_JBSHAM010000023.1:43707-102992 GCF_053611505.1 Amycolatopsis sp. NPDC054798
TAAGCCACTGTAACTTAACCGAGTTGGGGTGGGACGATGAGCGGCGGTGGGGCGGGCTTCCCGCCCCACCGTCGTCTGTCCGTGCAGCTTGGCTTCACCCGCCTTCCCTCGATTCCCGAGTTCGATCGATTTTGGCAAAGGAAGGAAGACAGTGCGAAAACAATTGCTCGTCGTACTAGCCGCCGCGGCATTGACGGCGACGGCGGTTCCGGCGACCGCCGCATCCGCTAGACCCGCGGTGAACTGGGGCAAGTGTCCAGACGATGTCGCGTCTCCGCAATTGCAATGCGCCTCGCTCGAAGTGCCGCTGGACTACCGGAGCCCGGACGGCAAGAAGATCAGCGTCGCGATCTCCCGGCTGCCCAGCAGCGATCCGGCGAAACGCCGCGGGGTGCTGCTGTTCAACCCCGGCGGCCCTGGCAGCCCCGGCCTCACGTTCCCGCTGCAGCTTGCCCAGATCGGCCTTCCGGCGAGCCTGCTCGCCGAGTACGACCTGATCGGCTTCGACCCGCGCGGCGTCGACCACAGCAATCCGGTCAGCTGCAATCTGAAACCGGACCAGCTGACGATCGCGCCGAGATACGCGCACAACGCCGCTGAAGTCGTGGAGTCCGCGGCAGAGGTCAAGAAGTTCGCCCAGCAATGCGCCGCCTCGGAATCCGCGCCGGTCCTTCCGCACATCACCACCGCGAACACCGCGCGCGACATGGATCAGATCCGGGCCGCGCTCGGCGAGTCCAAGATCTCGTACTTCGGCCTGTCGTACGGCACTTACCTCGGCGGGGTGTACGCCTCGCTGTTCCCGGACCGCACCGACCGAGTCGTGCTCGACAGCGTTATCGGGCCGGACGGTTACGACATCACCGCAGCGCGGCGCTTCGGTGAAGGAATGCAGGACCGTTTCCCGGACTTCGCGAAATGGGCCGCCGTGCGCAATTCCAGCTACGGTCTCGGTGCCACGCCCGCTGACGTCACCGCGGCGTTTTTCAAGCTCGCGGACAAACTCGACCAGCACCCGCTCGGCGGTCTCGACGGTTCCCTGTTCCGGCTGGTAACACACGCACTCACCTACCAAACCTCGAAGTTCCCGCAGCTGGCACAGCTGTGGCAAACCGTCCTCTCCGGACAGGTTCCCCCGGACGGCACGCTGCCGGGAAACGACGGTTCGGCACAGAGCCAGGTCGGCACCATGGTTTCGGTGATCTGCGGGGACCACGCCTGGCCCCGGCAGATTTCGACCTACCAGCGCAACGTCGCGCAGGACCGGGTCACGTACCCGATGCTCGGCGGCACGACGGCGAACATCTGGCCGTGCGCGTACTGGCCGTATCAGCCGGTCGAACCGCCAGTGCAATTCAGCGACCAGGGACCGTCGAACCTGCTGCTGGTCCAGAACACGCGGGACCCGGCGACGCCGCTGTCCGGCGCGCTGGACACCCGCGAAGCGTTCGGCGACCGGGCCCGGATGGTCACGGTCGACCAGGGCGGTCACGGCGTCGGCTTCCCGCACCTGAACAGCTGCGGCTTCAACGCCGTAATCGACTATCTGGCGAACGGCACCCGGCCGGCAGCCGACAAATTCTGCGGTGCCGAAGCGAACGCCGCCAAGACGCTCACCCCGCAACAACAACAGGCAGCCGACAAGATCATGGACCGGCTGCGGCACTACTGAAATCGACATTGAACCGGCGGTGAGGCGGGATTCCCGCCCCACCGCTGTTCGTTCAGCGAAGGAACGCCGAACCCCGCGTCACCGCGGAATAGGCGTCCACCGAACCATGTCCGTAGAAGCCGTTGAACGACGCGTCGCCAAGGCAGGTAGCCGTGAACGAAGCGTCCCGGCCCTCCTTGAGATAGTCGACCGTGCGCGGCACCGGGCACGCGATCGGCGCGGCCGTGCCTTCCAGCACCCGCTGCACCGCGTCCGGGTCCATCGAGACTGAATGCCCGGTCTTCTTGCCGTACTGCGAAACGATCAGCGCCGCGACGCCGGTCGCGTGCGGAGCGGCCATCGAAGTCCCTTGCAGCCATTGGTAATAGCCGACGCGGCCGTCGCTCGCCGTCGCCTTCTGCACGCCGAGCGCGACCCCGGCCGGGGTCACATTGCCCGCCGCGTCAATGTTTCCCGCCGCTACCCCGACATTGCGCGGATACGTGGACAGGATCTCGTTCTCCACCGTCCGGTACCACGGCGTGCCATAACCGTCGCGGAAGAAGCCACCGGGCGCGGAAACGGAGATCTGCTCCGTGCCGTAATTGGAGTAGTCCGCTTTCGCCTGCGTCGGGCCGAACGAGCCGACACCGATGGTGTGCGGACCTTCGACCGGCAGCGAGAAGCACGAAGCATTGTCGATCTTGCGCGGATGCGGCCCGTTCGCCGGGTAGTCCGGGCTCGTGACGTCGTCGTGCGGCGCGGCCAGTTCGTCGTGCTGGTTGCCGAGCGCGACCACCATCGTCACGCCCTTGCGGTGCGCGTAGTTCAACGCCCGGGTGGCCGCTTCGATGATCGTGCGCTGTTCTGCTTGCTCGGCAGCGGAATCCGCCGGGTTCGACCGGCAGTTGTAGAGCCACGGGTCCACATAGAAACTCATGTTGACGACGTCGATTCCCGCGTCGCCGGAATACGTCAGCGCGTCGACCATCGGCTGCAGGAAGAAGAATCCGGCGTCCTGTCCGGCGCGGATGTTCACCAGCGTCACGTTCGGCGCCACCCCGGAAACGCCGAATCCGTTCGCCGCCGCGGCGATCGTGCCGGCGACGTGCGTGCCGTGTCCGTTGTCGTCGTGGTCCACCGGGTCGACACAGCCGCGGAACTCGCACGGACCGTCGACCACGGTGCCGTTGACGTCGGCGACGATGTCCTTGGTGAAGTTGCGCGAATCGGCTTTGTCGAAGTTCGGCGCGATGTCCGGGTGACTGCCGTCGACCCCGGTGTCGATGATGCCGACCTTGACCCGCTTGTCGCCCGCCTGTTTGGTGCGGGCCAGGTCGGAGCGGGTCGACTTGAGGCCCCAGAGCTGGTCGTCCAGCGGATCGGTGCCGGCCGCCTTGTGCGCCGCGGCCTTGCGCGAAACACTGCCGCGGCCTTCCTTCTCGACCGCGTCCGGCTTCTCCTTCTTGCCCGCCTTCGGCGCGCTGCCGATCGCTTTCGCCTTGGCCGCGCCGAATACCGCGTGGTTGGCCGAAACCCGCTCAGCGAAACCGGAAGCGGGTGCCGTGGCGGTGATGAGCCCGACCGCGGCGTTGGTCGTGACGACCGTGCCGCCGGCGTCGCGCACCGCTTTCTGCGCGGCGGCAACACTTTGGCCGTCCCGCGCCAGTACGCTGAATTCCGTCACCGGACCGGCGGGTTGGGCCGACGCCGCCGGAAGGGCGACGCCGGACACCGCACCGAATAATGGCACCGCGAGTGCCACTGCGAGCAATCTGGGTCTTTTCACGAGTCCTCCTCACGAAAACCGACAATGCAACGTACATAGCGGACACTGCGCGCGGCAATCGGCGAACCGGAGGAATCGCCTTGTTACGGAACCACCGACTTCACCTCGGCGAAGTGACAAGCCGACAGATGCCCGTCCGTCCTCGGCTCCAGTTTCGGAGCCTCGGCCGCGCAAATGTCGGCCGCCTTCCAGCACCGCGTCCGGAACCGGCAGCCCGACGGCGGATCGATCGGGCTCGGCACGTCGCCCTCCAGCCGGATCACCTGCCGCTGCCCGCGCACCGCAGGGTCGGCGACCGGCACCGCGGAGAGCAGCGCCTGGGTGTAGGGATGGGACGGTCGCTCGTAAATCTCGTCCTCAGTACCGATTTCGACGATCTTCCCGAGGTACATCACCGCGACCCGGGTGGACAGATGCCGCACCACCGACAGGTCGTGCGCGATGAACACATAGGACAGTCCGAACTCGCCCTGCAGTTCCCCGAGCAGGTTCATCACCTGCGCCTGGATCGAAACGTCCAAAGCGGACACCGGCTCGTCGCAGATGATCACCTTGGGCCGCAACGCCAGCGCCCGCGCGATGCCGATGCGCTGCCGCTGGCCGCCGGAGAACTGGTGCGGATACCGGTTCACGTGCTCGGGGTTGAGCCCGACCACCTCCAGCAGTTCCTGCACCTTCTTCGCCCGCGACCCCTTCGGGGCGACCTCGGTGTGAATCTCGAACGGCTCGCCGACGATGTCGCCGACGGTCATCCGCGGATTCAGCGACGTGTAAGGGTCCTGCAGCACGATCTGGATCTCGCGGCGCATCCGCCGCAGTTCCGCGCCGCGCAGTTTGAACAGATCGCGGCCCTCGAAGGTCGCGCTGCCGCTGGTCGGCTCCTCCAGACGCATCAGCACCTGCGCGAGTGTCGACTTCCCGCAGCCGGATTCGCCGACCACGCCGAGGGTTTCGCCCGGCTGCAGGTCGAAAGACACGCCGTCGACGGCCTTCACCTGCGCGATCGTCCGCTTGAACAACACGCCGTCGCGCACCGGGAAATGCTTGACCAGGTCGCGCACGCTGAGAATCGGCTCACCCATGGCTTTCCACCACCTCCTCGGCGAAGTGACACGCACTGACCCGGCCGAACCCGAGCGCGTGCGAGGACGGCCGCTCGTCGCGGCACCGTTGCTCTGCCCGCTTGCAGCGCGGGTGGAACGGACATCCGGACGGAATGTCGAGCAGGCTCGGCGGCAGCCCCTTGATCGTCTCCAGGGTCTGTCCTTTGAGGTCCAGCCGGGGCAGCGAATCCATCAGCGCGGCGGTGTAGGGATGCCCGGGCGAGCTGAACAGCTCCCGCACGTCGGCCTGTTCCACGATCCGGCCGGCGTACATCACCGCGATCCGGTCCGCGACCTCCGCGACCACGCCGAGGTCGTGCGTGATGAGGACGAGCCCCATCCGCCGTTCCCGCTGGATGTCCGCGAGCAGGTCCATGATCTGCGCCTGCACGGTCACGTCCAGCGCGGTCGTCGGCTCGTCCGCGATGAGCAGGTCCGGGTCGAGAGCCAGCGACATCGCGATCATCGCGCGCTGCCGCATCCCGCCGGAGAACTGGTGCGGGTAGTCCTTCACCCGCCGTGCCGCCGCCGGGATCCGCACCAGGTCGAGCAGTTCGATCGCCCGTTTGCGCGCATCCTTTTTGGACATTCCCAGCCGGACGCGCAGCTGCTCCTCGATCTGGAACCCGATGGTGAACACCGGGTTCAGCGCGGAAAGCGCGTCCTGGAAGATCATCGCGATCTCCGCGCCGCGCATCTGCCGCCGCCGGTCCGCCGACGCGGTGAGCACGTCCTCGCCGCGATAGCGGATCGACCCTCCGGTGATCACCCCCGGCGGGGTGTCGAGAATTCCCATGACGGTCTGCGCGGTGACGCTCTTGCCGGACCCTGATTCACCAAGTACGGCAAGGGTTTCCCCGGCGTGCACCGAATAGCTGACGCCGTTGAGCACGTTGGCCACGCCGTCGGAGGTGCGGAACTCCACGTGCAGGTCTTCGACCTCGAGCAGCAGCTCGTGCTCCGCCGTCGGATCCGGCGCACTGGACACTGTGGACATTGCGGCTACCTCGACTTCGGGTCGAGCGCGTCGCGGATACCGTCGCCGAGCATCACGAACGCGAGCACGGTGACGGTGACGAACGCACCGGGGAACAGGAGCATGTGCGGGACGGCGCGGAAATAGTCGCGTGCGTCGCTGATCATGACGCCCCACGACACCACCGGCGGCCGCACCCCGATGCCGAGGTAGGCCAGTGTCGCCTCGGCTCCGATGGCCGCGCCGAGCGCGATCGTGGCGTACACGAGCACCGGCGCGAGCGTGTTCGGCAACAGGTGCCGGAACACGATCCGCGGCGTGCTGGCCCCGAGCGCACGAGCCGCCTTCACGTAGTCCAGCTGCTTGGCCACCAGCGTCGCGGACCGCATGATGCGCATCGCCACCGGCCACGTCAGCACCGCGATCGAACACACCACCTGCACGATGATGGTCACCTGCCCGGGATTCGTGCCCGGCGCGTTGAACGTGGTGAGGATGACGATCGCGCCGAGCACGAACGGCAGGCCGGCGAAAACGTCGCCGAGCCGGGACAGCAGGCTGTCGACGATCCGGCCGTAGTAACCGGCGACGATGCCGATCAACGATCCGAAAAGGACGGTCAGCAGCGTCGCGAAAACGCCGACCAGCAACGAGGCCCTCGCCCCGTAGATGGTCCGCGCGTACACGTCGTAGCCCTGGTTGTCGTAGCCGAACCAGGCATCCGCGGAGGGGCCTTCGTTGGCGTGCGTCAGATCGCTGTAGCCGGCGGGGCGGTGCGAGAACAGTCCCGGCGCGATCGCGATCAGCACGACCAGCAGGATGATCAACGCGGAGAGCACGAACGCCGGCTTGCGGCGCAGCTGCCGCCAGGCGTCGCCCCACAGGCTGCGCGGTTTCTTCGGACCGGCGTCGGCCGAGTGGTCCACATGCGACAGCTGTGCCGCGTCGACTCCTCCGCCGCCGACGAGATTCGGGTCAGTCATAACGGATCCTCGGGTCGAGAACGGCGTAGAGCAGGTCCACGATCAGGCTCATCAGCAGATACACCAGCACCAGCAGCACGACGACGCCGACGACGGTCGCGCTTTCCCGGTTCTGGAGGCCGCGGAAGATCAGCCCGCCGAGACCGTTGATGTTGAACACGCCCTCGGTCACGATCGCGCCGCCCATCAGGGCGCCGAGGTCGGTGCCGAGGAAGGTCAGCACCGGGATCACCGAGTTGCGCAGCAGGTGAATGCCGATGACGCGGCTGTTGGGCTGCCCCTTGGCGATGGCGGTGCGGATGTAGTCGGCGTGCCGGTTCTCCGCGATCGACGTTCTCGTCAACCGGGCGATATAAGCCATCGACAGGCTGCCGAGCGCGATGCCCGGCACGATCAGCTCGCCGAAACTCGGATCGTCCGAAACGCTGGCGTCGATGATGCCGAGGTTCACGCCGAGCACGATCTGCAGCACGATCGCGGTGACGAACACCGGCAGCGAGATCAGGAACGTCGTCGAGACCAGCACCAGGTTGTCGAGGAAGCCCTTGCCCCGCAAGCCGGTCAGCACGCCGGCGCTGAGGCCGATGACCGCCTCGATGAGCACCGCGACGAGCGCGAGGCGCAGCGTGATCGGATAAGAAGTGGAAATCAGTTCGCCGACCGCGGAGCCGTTGAACGTCTCTCCCCAGTCGCCGCTGAACAGGCTCCCGAGGTATTTGAAGTACTGGACGAACAGGTTGTCGTTCAGGTGGAACTTCTCGGTCATCAGGTCGATGTAGGCCTGCGGGCAGGCTTGCTGTCCGCATTTGCCGGAGAACGGGTCCCCGGGCACCGCCCACACCAGTGCGTAGATCAGGAAGGTGGTGCCGAAGAACACCGGGATCAGCTGGAGCAGGCGACGCAGGACGTAACGAATCATGCGTGGTTCCTAGGAGTGCGCGCCGGGCTCGTGAGCGGCGATCACGGTGCCACCCGGGACCGCCGCTCACGAGCCGCGTGGTGGGAACGGACGAGTCAGCGCATCACTTCTTGAGGACCTCGACCGACGAGTAGTCCGCGCGGCGGCGGAAGTCGAGGACCACGGTCTTGGTGTGCTTCGACTTGGCCGCGACGCCCTTCTCGTCCCACACCGGGATCGAGGGCAGGTCCTTCGCGATCAGGTCTTCCGCCTGCTGGTACAGCTTCACCGCGGCGTCCTTGTCCGCCGTCGAGTCCGCCTGCTTGAGCAGCGCGTCGACCTGCGGGTTGGAGTACGTCGAGTCGTTCGACGACGCCCCGGTCCGGTAAAGCGGGTTGAGGAAGTCCTCAATGGACGGATAGTCCGCCGACCAGTCGGAACGGCCCATGCCGGTCAGCTTGTGCCCGGTCACGATGCTGCGCCACTGGCCGAAGTCGGTCGCCGGAACGAAATCGCATTCGACGCCGAGGGTGTTCTTGATGCTGTTGCACGCGGCCACCAACGGCTCCTTGCGGCCGCCGTCGGCGTTCGAGGCGATGGTGAGCTTGCCCGTGAACCCCGACTTCGCGAAGAGTTCCTTCGCCTTCGCCGGATTGAACTTGCAGTACTCGCCGCACACGCCCGGCCGGAAGCCAGCGATGCCTTGGGAGACATAGCTGTCGGCGGGGACATAGGTGTCGTGCATGACCGTCTTGGTGATCTGCTCGCGGTCGATCGCCATCGAGATCGCGCGGCGCAGGTCGAGGTTGTTGTAGCCGGGCACGTAGTACGGCACCGCGATCGTGCTGATCCCCAGCAGGTGCCCGGTGACCAGATTCTCCTTGAGATCGGCCTTGTACTTGTCCGCGGTGAGCGCGGACGGCGGCAGCGTCTCGATGAAGTCGAGCTTGTTGCTCAGCAGGTCCTGGTAGGCGGTTTCCTGGCTGGCGTAGATCTTGACGTCGAGGTCCTTGAACTTGACCTTGTCCTGGCCCTGGTAGTCGTCGAACCGGGTCAGCTTGATGTCGACGTTCGGCGTGCGGCTGACGAACTTCATCGGGCCGTTGCCGATCGGGTGCTTCGCGAAGGCGGCGGGGTCCTTGAAGAAGGAGTCCGGCAGCGGCGCGAACGCGGTGTAGCCGATCTTGGTGGTGAACACGGAGAACGGCGCGTCCAGGGTCACCTGGAACTCGTAGTCGCCCTTGACCGCCAGGCCGGACATCTTGTCCTTGGTCGGCTTCGCCGCCTTGTCGGCCGGGTGGACGTCGGAGTAGCCCGCGATGTTCTCGAAGAACGTGCTGTTGATCTGCCCGTTCGCCGAGTTGGCCCCGTAGTTCCAGGCGTCGACGAAGTTCTTCGCCTTGACCTCGGTGCCGTCGTGGAACTTCCAGCCGTGCTTGATCTTGATGTCGAAGACCTTGGAATCGGTCGTGGTGATCGACTCCGCCATCAAGTTGAACGGTTCGCCGCTGTCGCCCTTGTACGCGACGAGACCGGAGAACATCGGGTCGACGGCCTTGGAGCCGCCGAGTTCGTTGGTGTTCGTGGGGATCAGCGTGTTCTGCGGTTCCGTGCCGTAGACCGTGAAAGTCCCGTTCGGGTCCGCCTCGCCTGACGACCCACTGCTGGATCCGCCGCCCCCACAGGCGGTCAGGAGCAGTGACAAGGTTGTCACGACAGCGGCCGCGCTCCAGAGCCTGGATGAACCCCGCATGTCCCCTCCGTTTCTCGCGTCCGAATAGCGAGATGGAGGCTAGCGGGATCAGCCCTTCGTAACCGGATCACCGGGTTGCACCTGAATAACAACGACGACCATCACCCGGTCAGCTCACAACGAACTGCGCTTGATGACTTTCAGTGGTTTTGGTACGGGTGCGCGCGTCCGGTTACCCCGCCGTCGCGGAGCGTTCAGGCAAGCGACAAAGCGATGCCGTCCAGGATGTCGTGCTCGCTGACGACCAACTGGTCCGGACCACCGCGCGCGGCGAGTTCCTCGGCGAGCACCTGGACGACGACCGCGCCGCCGCCGATCACGTCGACCCGGCCGGGATGGATCACCGGGTTCTCCGAGCGGGTCGCGCGGTCGGCCGCGAGGAGGTTTTCCGCGACCCGGTCGATCTCTCCGTGGGTCAGTTTCGACAGGTGAATGCGCTCGGAGTCGTACTCGGGCAGCGCCAGCGAAACCGCTGACAACGTGGTCACGGTGCCGGCGACGCCGATCCAGGTGCGGGCCTTCGCGACGTCCACGACGTCGAACGCCTCGGCGAGGATGCCGCGGGCCAGCTCGCGGGCGGCGGTGATCTCGTCGGCGGTCGGCGGGTCGTCCTTCAGCGCGCGCTCGGTGATCCGGACGCAGCCGATGTCGACGGATTTCGCGGCGGTCACCTCGGCCTCGCGGCCGTTCCAGGTGCCGAGGACGAGTTCGGTGGAGCCGCCGCCGACGTCGACGACCACGAACGGCCCGTCGTCGGGGTCCTGCTCGCCGACCGCGCCGGTGAAGGACAGCCGGGCCTCCTCGTCGCCGCTGATCACCTCGGCCTCGACGCCCAGCGTTTCGCGGGTCATCGCGAAGAACTCGTCGCGGTTGCTCGCGTCGCGGGTCGCCGAGGTGGCGACCATGCGCACCTTCTCGACGCCCTTGCGCCGCGCGGCGACGGTGTAGTCCGCGAGCGCGGCGCGGGTGCGCTCGAGCGCTTCCGGCGCGAGCCGGCCGGTGGCGTCGACGCCCTGGCCGAGCCGCACGATGCGCATCTCGCGGTGCAGGTCGCGCAGGTCGACCGTGCCGTCATGGCGCGGCGTCAACTCGGCGACGAGCAGACGGATGGAGTTGGTCCCACAGTCGATCGCAGCTACCCGAGGCATGGCCCCGACTTTACTTGGTCTCCGGCGCTTCGCGGGCCAGGCGGGCATAGGCGGGTCCTATGCCCCCTCGCCGGTATTTGGTCTTTGCTTTCCGCTCTTTTCCGGAAGTACGGTCGACGTGTTCGCCGCTTTCGATTTCGCGGCGTTTTATTTCTCCTTTATCGAGAGGTTCAGTGGCATGCCCACGATCGAATACGGAATAGCGGGAAAGCGCGCACTGGTCACCGGCGGCTCCCGCGGAATCGGCGCGGCAATCGTGGCGCAGTTGCTGGCCGCGGGCGCGACGGTGCTCACCACCGCCCGGACGGCCGGCCCGGTGCCGGAGGGAGCGTCCTTCGTCGAGGCCGACGTCCGCACGCAGGACGGAGCCCAGACGATCGCCTCCGCCGCGCAAGACCTCCTCGGCGGCGTCGACCTGCTGGTCCACAACGCGGGCGGTGCGCGTCCGCACCCCAACGCCCTGGCCATCCCCGACGACGAGTGGCAGGACGCGCTGTCGGTGAATCTCCTGGCCGCAGTCCGCTTGGACGCACTGCTCGCCCCGGGGATGCAGGAGCGCCGATCGGGCGCGATCGTGCACATCTCCACCGCCGCGCTCCGTCCGCCGTTCCCGCCCTTCCTGCACTACGTGGCCGCGAAAACCGCGCTGGAGGCGTACAGCCGAGGCCTCGCCGCCGAACTGGCCCCGTCCGGTGTCCGCGTCAACGCCGTCTCCCCCGGCCGGACCGCCACCCCCGGCGGCCTGGCGACGCGGGAGCAGTGGGCGAGCCTGTCGTCCAACAGCCCTGATCTCCCCGGCGTTCCGCTGGGCCGCGACGGCGAACCCGACGACATCGCCAACGCGGTGCTGTTCCTGCTGTCCGACCAGGCGAGCTGGCTCACCGGAAGCGGACTGGCCGTCGACGGAGGCGAATACCCGCGATGACTCTTTCCGACCGTTATCGGGGCAAAACCGCCGTAATCACCGGCGGCAGCACCGGAATGGGTTTCGCCACCGCGAAATTGTTCGCCGACGGCGGAGCCAAGGTAATCATCACCGGCCGTTCCCAAACCCGCCTCGACACCGCGTTGGCCCAGCTCGGCGATGACGCGACGGCGGTCCGCGGCGATGTGGCGTCGCTCTCCGACCTGGACGCGCTGGCAAACCAGGTAACCGGCCCGGTCGACGCCCTGTTCGTCAACGCCGGGGTCGCCCGGACGGCACCGTTCGCATCGGTCACCGAGGAGCAGTTCGACGAGCAGTTCGCGGTCAACGTCAAGGGCGCGTACTTCACTGTGCAGAAGCTCGCGCCGCTGCTGCGCTCCGGAGCGGGCGTCGTCCTGACCACCTCGACCGCGAACGTCATGGGCCTGCCGGAAACCAGCGTCTACTCGGCAGGCAAGGCCGCCCTGCGTTCAATGGCCCGCACGCTCGCCGCCGAACTGCTCCCGCGCGGGATCCGGGTCAACGCGCTCAGCCCCGGCCCGATCGACACGGAAATCCTGGAAGCCGGAATGTCAGCCGACGAAGCCGCGCGCTTCAAGGCAGCACGGGCCTCGGCCAACCCCATGAAACGGCTGGGCACCCCCGGAGAGATCGCCCGCGCCGTCGCCTTCCTCGCCTTCGACGCCACCTTCAGCACCGGCATCGAACTGGTCGTAGACGGAGGCGACACGCAACTCTGAGGTCAGGCAGCCGGAGACACCGACTGATACCAGGTCTCCTGCCGCAAAAACTCGAGCAACGCCATCTCCGCGGGCCCCGCCCCGGGCCGAACCGCCGCGACCACGGGCTGGGACACGACGGGAAACACCGGCCGGACAAGATCTTCATGCCCCTCGGGCACCGCCGACGCCGGAACCAACGTCACTCCCAGCCCGTGCGCGGCCCACCGCACCGCGGTCGAGGTCTGCGACACCCGCGCGACCGCAGTCGGGTCCAACCCGTTGTCGCGCAACACTTCTGTCAGGAGGCCGTCGAGCGCGCTGTCATGATCGAACCGGATCCACTGTTCTTCTTCCAGCTCCCGCAACGCCACCCGGTCTTTCTTGAGCAACCGGTGCGCAGCGCCGAGCACCACCACGAACTCCTCGTCGCCAAGGTGGTGCCCCTCGTACAACCCCTCGTCGCACTCCGAGCCGAGCAACGCGAGATCCAGCACCCCGCGCCGGGCGAACTGCTCCAGCTCGGCAGGATTCGGCTCCTCGAATACCGTCACCGCCAACCGCGGGTATTTCCGGCGCAGCGCCGCCAACGCCCCCGGCAACTGCCGAGTCCCCAACCCCATCTGCACCGCGACGACCAACTCGCCGACCAGCTCGTCAGCTCCCGCCCGCGCCGTCGCCTGCGCCCGCCGCGCCGCCCGGACCGCCACCTCGGCGTCCCGGAGAAACGCCCGCCCGACGACGGTCGGCACCAGCCCGGTCGGCGTGCGGGAAAACAACTGCACGCCGAGTTCCCGCTCCAACCCGCGAATCTGCTGGGAAACGGACGGCTGGGCGACGTGAAGCAACTCAGCCGCAGCGGTCACCGACCCCGCCTCGGCGACGGCCAAGGCGTACTCGAACTGGCGAAGACTCATCGGCTCCCCTGGATGTAATGGTGTAATCGAGGCTACCGAAGTTCTCGAGGCTACCCGTCTGACGCCGCTCCACCGCTCGCCGGACTGCTGCTGCTCGACGAAACGCAGGTCGAAGTCGTCGGCGTGGTTGTGGTCGTCGTGGTCGTGGTGGTGCTGGATCCGCAGGTCGGAGTGCTGCTCTCGGTGGTCTGCGTTTGCGACTGAGGCGGCGGACTGCCAGCGGTCGGCAGCCCGGTAGGCGTCACCGACGGCCGACCGCTAGAGACCGGCGGCAACGGGGCCCCGGTAGTCCTTGGCGGCGTTTCCCCCGGCTTCGGTGCGGAACTGGGCAGCGTCGGCATGGTCGGCCCCGGTGCCCCGACCGGAACCGGACTGTCCGGCACCTGTGCGACGCCCTTGCGGTAGGCCTCCGCCCAGAGGATGACTGTCGTGACGTAGGCGTCGGAGTTGTTGTAGCGGTAGATCGCAGTCCGCAACTGGTCCGGATTGGCCAGGTCGAGCCCGCCGGAGCAGAGATAACGCGCCGCCGCGAGCGAGGCGTCGAAGAGATTGCTGGGGTCGGTTTTGCCGTCGCCGTTGCCGTCCGCGGCGTAAGTGCCCCAGGTCGCCGGGATGAACTGGAACGGCCCGACCGCGCGATCCCAGACCGGGTCGTGGTCGAGGACGCCGTGATCGGTGTCGGGAATCGCCGCGAACGGACCAGTCCCGTTGAGCTGCGGGCCGAGAATCGGCTGCAGCGTCGTCCCCGCCGCGTCGACATACCCGCCCCGCGCGTGATTCGACTCGATCCGCCCGATGCTCGCGATGAGCGCCCAGTCGATATGACAGCCCGGTTGTTCTTTCCCCAGCACGTCAGCCGCGTGCCGATACGCGACGAGCGCGGTAGCCGGTATCCCGAGCGGCCCGTCCGGCAAATCGTAGGCAGGCAAAGGAACTGGAGCCGGAGCCGCAGGCAACCGCCCGTCGACCGCGATGCCGCGGATCCCCGGGTCGTAGCCCTGGTCAGGCGTCACGTCCGCCGTGTGCACCACCGGCATCCGCCCCACCCACCCGACAACCACTCCCGCACCGACGGTCGCCGGAAGCACCCCGACAATCCCGGCGAGCACCGCGACAGCCGTCCGATGCCGTGACGCGACCCGGCGAGTCCGATAGCGACCTCGCCGAACGCGAACCCGCGCACGGCCGATCCACCGAGGTTTATCCGGCGGGGGTCCGACGAGGACGGGGGTTGTTGCTTTCGGAACCGGGCCGGCCGGGCTGGTTGCTGCGTCGATGGTCTCTTCGGCTTTGGTAGCTACGCCGTCTTCTGCACCGCCACTGCTAGCAGCCCCGACCGACTCGCCACCGGCGGCTTCGTCTTCAGCGCCGGCCACCTCATCGTTAGCTTCGTCCGCACCGGCCGTCTCACCACTGGCAGCTTCCGCAACTCCGCCTCCGCCAATGGCCTCGCCGCCAGCCGAGTCACCAGATACTTCCTCGCCAGCACTCTCCCCGCCGCCAGCCTCACCACCGGCAACCCGCTCATCCGCACCGTCCACCACCGGCTCGACCCGACCGCCCGCGCCGCCGACGACCGGTTCGCCCCGCTCGTCCGCGCCGCCCACGACCGGTTCGGCCCGACCGTCCGCCCCAGAGGCCGCCTCAGCGCGCACCCACCGCCGAGATCTGCGTGGCACCCGCACTGTCCCGCCCCTCCCCGGCGCGCCCGGCGGTGCACCCGGACTCGCCTGCTCGGTGTGAAGCTCCGGTGCGCGCCGCGAAGCATTCCCACCCAGGCGGGCACCGGCCTCTGCTGTGCCTATCCGCGCCCGAGACCGGAGCGTTACCCGGCGCAGTCGCCCGTCGGCCAGCCCTGTTCGCGGACCCAGGCGAGAGTCTCGTCGCCGAACGGGTTCACCCCGGGACCGGCTGCGAGCGTGTGCGCGAGGTGGACGTGCAGGCACTTCACCCGTCCCGGCATCCCGCCCGCGGTGACCTGCGTGCCGAGCGACTCGATGGCGTCCCGCTCCGCGAGGTACGTCTCGTGCGTGCGCTGATACGCCGCCGCGAGTTCGGGATCGGTGGTGAGCCGTTCGGTCATCTCTTTCATCACGCCGGACGCCTCCAGCGTGCCCACCATCGACGTCAACCGCGGGCAGGTCAAGTAATACAACGTCGGGAACGGCGTTCCGTTCTCCAACCGCGGACTGGTCTGGACCACCGAAGGATGCCCGCTGGGGCACCGCGCGGCCACCGCCCGCAAGGCCCGCGGCGGCCGTCCGAGCTGCTGCGCGATGACCTCCCGGTCGGCATCGGTGACGGGCTCGAATCGGGGTGTCTCCGTGCTGCTGTTCACGCTCTCCAGGCTAATGCCGCCGCCCGCCGGACCCCTCGCGACCTCCGCCGAAACGGCCGAGTTGTCCACAACCCGCACACCGCGTGGACAACTCCCCGCAGCCGCCTCCGCGGACCTTGCGGTGTGGTTAACGTGGAAGGCAGTCGAAGCTCCGCCGCGAAAACCCCCAGCCGCGCACCGGCAAATCCCAACGTCAGAAAGGAAGGTCAGCCGAGCCAGGAAAACAGAATTCCGATGAACGCTTCACACTGAGCGAGGTTCCGACTCTCAGGCGCTGCACGCAGATCTGCGCCCGCCCAGCCGCGAGAACCACCCGATACCCACGAAATTAAAGAGCGTGCTTAAAGACCCAACCGCGCTAAACCACCGCGAGCCAACCGTTGCCTGAGACCAGCTAGCGATCCGGCCAGGACGGAGCCCAGCCAGGAATCGCACCCGTCCAGCAACCTCGATGGAAGAGGACCTCACTCAGCCAGCGATCTCACCGGAACCAGCCAGCGCCTCGATTGGCCGCAACCTTGCCCGACTATGGAACCTCACCCAGCCAGGAGGACACCCGGCCACCAACCTGAACCAGCCGAAGTCGCGCCCGCCATCAACCGCGCTCAACCGACAATCCCACTCAGCCGGAAACCTCACCCGGCCGACGATCCGGCCCAACCAGAAACCTCGCCCGGACGACGGTCCCGCCCGACCAGAAACCTCGCCCAGCCACGATCCCGCCCCTGCCGGAAACCTCGCCCAGCCAGCGGTCGCGCCCATCCGGAAAACTGGCCAAGTCACCGGTCCCGCCCAGCCAGAACCTCGCCCAGCCGACAATCCGACCCATCCGGAAACCGGGAGTCAACCCAGCGATCCGCCCCAGCCAGAAACCTCAACCCCCGGCAACCTGCGCCCAAAGGTTCTCGTACCAAGGCGCCTGCGGAGCAGGCTGCTGCCCCGGCTGCGCAGCCGTCGGCGAACCAGGCTGGTCCTCCGGCAGCTGGACCATCCACGGCGTCTCGCCCGGCTTCACGTACCGGAGCCGGCGGCGGGCTTCCGCCTCGATCTGGGCCGGGTCGCTCAGCTGGGCTTTGCGGTCGCGCAGCTGGGCGACCTCGCGCTGGAGCTGGGCGAGCTGCGCTTCCTGGTCCCGGACCTCGGACCGCTGGGAAAGGTAGGTGCGCAACGGGACCGCGACGGTGAACGCCAGCGCGCACACCACGATCGCCACCACGGCGGCGCGCCGGGTGGTCGACATGCCGAGCACCTTGGCCGCACCGGAGGCGCGTTTCGCCGCCAGGCCGCGGCGCAGCCGGGCCCTGGTCGTCTCCGTCGTGCCCGCGCCGGTGCGGCGCCGGGCCGAGGCGGGACGGCGGGCCCTGCTGGACCCGCTTCCCGCGGCCCGGCCGCCGCGGCGGCTGCGCGCCCTCCCCCGGTCGGCCATGTGCCCCTCAGGCCTCCGCGCTGAACCGCGGGAAGGCGAGGTCGCCGGCGTAGCGCGCGGCGTCCGCGAGGGTTTCCTCGATGCGCAGGAGCTGGTTGTACTTCGCGATCCGCTCGCCGCGCGCCGGGGCGCCGGTCTTGATCTGGCCGACGCCGGTGGCGACCGCGAGGTCGGCGATGAAGGTGTCCTCGGTCTCGCCGGACCGGTGGCTCATCATCGACTTATAACCGTAGGACGTGGCCAGCGACACCGCGTCCAGCGTCTCCGACAGGGTGCCGATCTGGTTGACCTTCACCAGCAGCGCGTTCGCCGCGCGGCGGGTGATGCCTTCCTCGAGCCGGTCCGGGTTGGTGACGAACAGGTCGTCGCCGACGAGCTGGATCTTGTCGCCGATCTCGGAGGTCAGCTGGACCCAGCCGTCCCAGTCGTCCTCGCTCAGCGGGTCCTCGATGGAGACCAGCGGGTAGTCGCGCAGCAGTTCGCCGTAGTACGCGGACATCTGCTCCGCGCTGCGCTTCGAGCCCTCGAAGGTGTAGGCGCCGTCTGAGTAAAACTCGGTCGCGGCGACGTCCAGCGCGAGCGCGACGTCCCGGCCCGGGACGTAACCCGCCTTCTCGATCGCGGCGAGGATCAGGTCGAGCGCCTCGCGGTTGTTGGCGAGGCTCGGCGCGAAACCGCCCTCGTCGCCGAGGCCGGTGGCCAGGCCGCGGCCCTTCAGCACGGACTTCAGCGCGTGGTACACCTCGGTGCCCCAGCGCAGCGCCTCGCGGAACGACTCCGCGCCGATCGGCGCGATCATGAATTCCTGGATGTCGACGTCGGTGTCGGCGTGCGCACCGCCGTTGAGAATGTTCAGCATCGGCACCGGCAGCACGTGCGCGTTCGGCCCGCCCAGGTAGCGGAACAGTTCCAGCTCGGACGATTCCGCGGCGGCCTTCGCGACGGCAAGCGAAACGCCGAGGATGGCGTTCGCGCCCAGCCGCGACTTCGCCGGCGTGCCGTCGAGGTCCACCAGCTTCTGGTCGACGATCCGCTGGTCGACCGCGTCGACGCCGACCAGGTCCGGCCCGATCTCGTCGAGCACCGCGGCGACCGCGCGCTCCACGCCCTTGCCGTTGTAGCGGCCGGTGTCCCCGTCGCGCAGCTCGACAGCCTCGTGTTCGCCGGTCGACGCCCCGGACGGCACCGCCGCCCGAGCCAGGGTGCCGTCGTCGAGCGCCACCTCCACCTCGACGGTCGGGTTCCCGCGCGAATCGAGAATCTCGCGCGCGCCTACCTGCTCGATGAGAGCCACGCTCTGCTCCTTGGTGGGTCGTGCCTGCGGTGACGCCGCCCAGAGTAACCGCCCAGCGGGTTCACCCGTTGGAGGCCAGGCCGGTGCCGGGCCGTTCCGCTGCGTGTTCTCCAGCTCAGCCGGGCACTTCGCCGGTCTCGCTCTCGGCCTGGTCCTCCGGCCGGACTTCGCGCCACCCCGACGGCAGCTCGACCTGATCGGTCACCTGCTGCCAAAACGTCCAGCTGTTGCCGCCGGGATCAGCCACGGTGAAGATCCGCGCACCGTAAGGCTGGTCCTGCGGCGGCTCCGGCGCGGCGTCCTCCCCGAGCGCCGCGGATACTCGCTCGTGCTGCGCGTCGACGTCGGTCACGTACACCACGTTCAACTGCCCGACCGGCCCTTCGACCCCCTTGGCCTCCCAGTATTCGGGACCGACCCCGGCCAGCTGAAGGCGCGCGTCGCCCGCGCGGAGCGTCGCCTGGAAGACCTCGCCGGCGCCGTCCTCGAAGCGGACTTCTTCGGTGAAGCCGAACACCCTGGTCAGCCACGCGAGCGCGGCTGTCGCATCGCTGTAGTAGAGGTACGGCGCCAGTCCCACGTAGCCGGGTTCCTGATCGCTGCTCATGGCGGAACAGTTCATCACGACTCCTCTGCCGCTCGTGCAACGCCCTCCGCGCCGGTATCGTGAAGCGACCATGACGGACGCCGCAGCAGCCCCCGAACCCGACGGCGAATCGCGCTTCCGCAGGTTTCGCAACGCCGAGCATCTGGTCGCGCGGCGACGTCCCCTCGACGCGCTCAAAGAGCTGGAACCCCTGCTCGACGACGAGCCGGACAAGCCGAGCGTGCAACTGCTCGCCGGGCGCGCGTACTTCCACTCCGCCCAGCTGCGCCGCGCCGAACGCGCGTTCACCCGCGTACTGGAGCTGGACCCCACCGATCATTACGCCCGGTTCGTGCTCGGCCGCACCCTCCAGCGCCTCGGCCGTTTGGCCGAGGCGCTCGCACAATTGCGGATGGCCTCGGCGATGAACCCGGTGCCGGAGTATCTCGAAGCGATCAGCGAGGTCAGGGCCAGGATCACGCTCAGCGACCGCTGAGCCCGACTGTTCCGAACGTGCACCCGCGGAGGCATTCTCGGGCAACCGCGGGATCCAGCACGGTCCCGGCGCGTCTTCTGAAGTGAACAGGGCAGCGGGGAAGCCTGGCCATCCGGCGACGCGGCTCGGCCGGTCGGCCGATCCGGGGAGACCGGCCGAAGAGCGATCCTTGGTGTCATCACAGAGAGCGATTAGAGGAGGCCGACATGACCGCGCTGACCGTGATCGGAGCGACCGCCGGGCTGATCGTGCTGGTGCTGATGGCGCTGGCTCCGACGCTCGTGGCACTGAACGAACGCCACCCGGTCCAGCCCCGCAAGCAGCCGGTGCGCGCCGAGGCTCTGCCGCAGAAGCCGGTGCGAGTGAGCGCTGCGCTGACGACCCACTGACCGCCCACGGACTGCTGGCTGCTGAACGCAGACCGGGCCGGATCGGGACGTTGCAGACCCGCTGGCCGGACTGGCAGCAGGCCGCGGATCCGGCCGCTCACCGGAATCGGACCAGGCTGAGAAACCACGCTGCGGGGTGACCGGCTCGGGGACCGCCCGCCCAAGCCGGATCGGGACTCAGCCGACCGCTGAACGAACTGAGACGACCGTCCCAGCTGGTCAAGCTGGGACGCCACGCCGGTTGCGCACCGGCCGGAATCAGACCGGCCAGCCGCGTCGGCCATTGACCGAACCGGATCGGTGCACCACGCCGAGCGGCCGCGAACCACGCCGACACCGCCGCACCGGCCGGACGGGACATCGCTGGCTGCCCATCGCCAAGGCCAGTCACACGGCACACCAGCCGCAGCCGAACACCGAGGCAGCCGCTGCCGCTAGCCAGCTGGGCCCGGCCAAGTCGCCGACAGACCACGAGCCGATCCAGCCGACCGACCGTGCGCCGATCCAGCCACCCCGCTAACCGGCCAACCGGCCAGTCCACCTATCGGTGAGCCAACCGGCCAACCTGCCGACCGGCGAATCCAGCCAGCCCACCGACTGTGAACCGGCCCGGCCAACCCGCCGACCGGCCACCAGCCCATCGACCGTGAACCAGCCCGGCCAACCCGCCGACCGGCCACCAGCCCACCGGCCAGCCCCCTCCGGATTCCGTGACCATCCGCCCACGATCCGCTGGCCCCAACGAGAAACCGCCGCACAGCCCGCGACGCGTCCCGGCTCGGCGAAGAACCTCCGCTCAGGGCGCCACGCTCGCCGCCGCATACGAATCCGCCGCGGTGAACACATCCTGCACGTAGTTCACCGCCGGGTTGTAGAACAGCATCGCTTTCCACCAGCCCGCCGGAGTGCCCAGGTCGTCGTTGCCGGAGCAGAGGTAGCGGGCCGTGGTGAAGGCCGCGTCGTCGAGGTTGCGGGGGTCGGCCGGTTTGCCGTCGCCGTTCGCTCGTTGGGCGTGTTTGTGCCAAGCGGACGGCATGATCCGCAGCGGACCGACCCGATGGTCCGCGGTGCGGTCGCCGTCGAGTTTTCCTTCGTCGGTGTCCGGGCCTTCCGCTCGATCGGGGTCCACCGTCATGGTGCCGTCGGGGCCGGGCTTTTCCGTTCCGAACGCCAGGTTCCCGATCGCCGCGAGGGTCGCCCACGACAGGTGGCACGACGGTTTCTGCCGCTGCATCCACATTTCCGCGCGCCCGTACGCGGCGAGCACCCGCGCGTCCAACCGAGTCTTTCCGGAGACCCGGGTCGCCCACGCGTCCAGTTCCGCTTGGTCGGACACGAGCGGGCGGTCCGGCGGTGCGGCCAACCCGACCCGCGGGGCTTCGACGCCGGGCTGCGGGCGCGGTTCCGATTTCGCCGAGCCCGGCGGCGGAGCGGCCGCGGCGGGAGGGGCGGGCGGGTTCGGATTCTGGATCCCGATGGTCACCACCAGCACGACCCCGGTCAGCACCAGCCCCAGCGCGAAGGCGATTCGGCTCGGGTAGCGGCGCGGCGGACTCGCCGGAGACGGCGTAATGGTCGGCTGAGTGGTATCGGCCACCCGGACAGGTTACTGATGAACCCGGCAGTGGGACGCTGGACTGGGCGAATGGCAAGCGGATGGTTAACTCGACGCCTCAGCCGCCCAGGTCACACAATTCGTTACGTGACCTTTCGGCGACGCGCTGACCTGCGGTTACCCTAACCTAACTCCGTACAGAACGCCGTTTTGCGTATTTTGCCGGGCCCGTTCCGCGGACCTCCCTCTGGACTTACAGGCAAGCCTTACCTAAAACCATCAGGTCAGGTAGTCGAAGGAGGGCTGAACAGTGGTGTTTTCCAGCGCGCTCATCGGGCTGCGCGAAGGGCTCGAAGCCGCTCTCGTGGTGAGCATCCTGGTCGCCTTCCTGGTCAAGACCGAACGCAAGCACGCGCTGCGGTTCGTGTGGCCCGGGGTCGGCGCGGCGGTGCTGCTGTCGGTCGGCGTCGGGGCGATCCTCACCTACAGCACGGCGCAGCTGAGTTTCGAGCATCAGGAACTGCTCGGCGGAAGTCTTTCCATTGTCGCGGTCGTCTTCGTCACCGCGATGATCTTCTGGATGCGCAAGGCTTCCCGGCACATCGCGGCCGAGCTGCGCGGCAAGATGGAGGACGCGCTCAAGGTCGGTCCGGCCGCGGTGCTGCTGCTGTCGTTCCTCGCGGTGGGCCGCGAAGGGCTCGAAACCGCCGTGTTCTTCTACTCGGCCGTGCAGACCGCGCAGTCCGACACCTTGCAGCCGCTGATCGGGTTCGTGATCGGCATCGCCGCCGCGATCGTGCTGGCCTACCTGCTCTACCGCGGCGCGGTGCGGTTCAACCTGGCGAAGTTCTTCACGATCACCGGGGTGCTGCTGGTGTTCGTCGCCGCCGGTGTTCTCGGCTACGGCCTGCACGACCTGCAGGAAGCCGGGTTCCTTCCCGGTCTGACCACGCTCGCCTTCGACGCGTCGAGCACGCTGCCGGAAACCTCCTGGTACGGCGCGCTGCTCAAGGGGATCTTCAACTATTCGCAGCAAACCACTGTGCTGCAAGCGATCGCGTGGGTCGCCTACGTGGCGATCGTGCTTCCGCTGTTCCTCAAGCCTGCCCGCAAGAACAAGACCGAGGCGGCTCCGGCCGCCCCGGCCGCTGCCAAGGAGTGACAGTGCCCCAGTTCCGCAAAACCTCGACGGCTGTGCTCACCGGCCTCGGCGCCCTCGTCGCGCTGACCGCCTGCGACAGCACGAATTCCGCGTCCGGGCCTTCGGGTGCGGCCTCGGGCGGGCCGATCAAGGTCGAGGCGTCCGACACCGCGTGCTCCGTGTCGGCCACGACCGCCGCCGCGGGCAACCTGACCTTCGAGATCGCCAACAAGGGCAGCAAGGTCACCGAGTTCTACCTCTACGCCGAGGGCGACCGGATCATGGGCGAGGTCGAGAACATCGCGCCGGGGCTGAACCGGCGGCTCATCGTCGAGGTCCCGGACGCGGGCAAGTACCAGACCGCGTGCAAGCCGGGCATGGTCGGCAACGGCATCCGCGGCGACTTCACCGTCACCGGCGGCGCGCAGAGCCAGAACAACGCCAGCGCGCAGAAAGCCGCTGCCACCAAGAGTTACGCGACCTACGTCGAGAACAACAGCGCGGCGCTGGAGACCGAAACCGCCAAGTTCGCCGCCGCGGTCAAGGCGGGCAAGGTCGACGAGGCGAAGGCCGGGTACGCGCGCACCCGCGCCTTCTACGAGCGGATCGAGCCGGTCGCGGAGAAGTTCGGCGACCTCGACCCGGCCATCGACGCGCGCGAGGCCGACCTCGAACCCGGCAAGCAGTTCACCGGCTTCCACCGGCTGGAGAAGGACCTGTGGACCACCGGGCTGAAGCCGGACAGCCCGCAGATCGCGGACAAGCTGCTCACCGACGTGAAATCGCTCGTCGCCAAGGCGAAGGCGCTGCAGCTGAGCGTGCTGGACCTGGCCAACGGCGCGAAGGGCCTGATGGACGAGGTCGCCACCGGCAAGATCACCGGCGAGGAGGAGACCTTCTCGCACACCGACCTGTGGGACTTCCAGGCCAACCTGGACGGCTCGAAGGGCGCGATCGCCGCGCTGCGGCCGATCCTCCAGGAGCGCGACGCGGCCCTGGTGTCCACTTTGGACAAGCAGTTCGCGAACGTGCAGGCGCTGCTCGACAAGACCCGCTCCGGGGACGGTTTCAAGTACTACAACGAGCTCTCCCAGGACCAGATCAAGGCGTTCGCCTCGGCGGTCGACGCGCTGAGCGAGCCGCTCAGCAAGGTCGCGGAGGTCGTGGCCAAATGACCTCGCAGGCCGAGACGACGGAGGGAACCCAGGTTTCCCGCCGGAAGCTGTTCGGGCTGGCCGGCGCGGGGGTCGCGCTGGCAGGCGCGGGCGCGGCGGCCGGGGTCGGCATCGACCGGCTCGGCGGCGGCAGCTCCGCCTCGGCCGCGGTGTCCACTGTGGACTTCCATGGCGAGCACCAGGCCGGGATCGTCACGCCGACGCAGCAGAACCTGCACTTCGCCGCGCTCGACGTGACCACGAAGGACGCCAAGAAGCTCCGCGAACTGCTGCGCACCTGGACGGCCGCGGCACGGCGGATGACGGCCGGGCAGGACGTCGGCCCGAACGGCGCGGTGGGCGGGTCCGCGCAGGCCCCGCCGGACGACACCGGCGAGGCGCTCGACCTGCCCGCCTCCGACCTGACGCTGACGATCGGCTTCGGCCCCTCCCTGTTCGACGACCGGTTCGGCCTCGCCGAGAAACGTCCGCCGCAGCTGATCGACCTGCCGTCGTTCCCGAAGGACAAGCTCGACCCGGCCCGCAGCGGCGGCGACCTGTGCATCCAGGCCTGCGCGAACGATCCGCAGGTCGCGGTGCACGCGGTGCGCAACCTGGTGCGGCTGGGCTTCGGCGTCACCGAGGTGCGCTGGTCTCAGCTCGGGTTCGGGCGCAGTTCGTCGACGTCGCGCTCGCAGCAGACGCCGCGCAACCTGTTCGGCTTCAAGGACGGCACCAACAACATCAAGGCCGAGGACACCGACGTGCTCCGCGACCAGGTGTGGGCGCAGGCCGGCGACGGACAGGCGTGGATGGCCGGCGGCACCTACCTGGTGGCGCGCCGGATCCGGATGCACATCGAAACCTGGGACCGCGAGACGCTCGCCGGGCAAGAGCAGATTGTCGGGCGCACCAAGGGAACCGGCGCGCCGCTCGGGCAGACCGGCGAGTTCGACCAGGTCGACCTGCAGGTCGGCGGCGCGGGCGGCACCCCGCTGATCGCCGAGGACGCGCACATCCGGCTGGCCTCGCGCCAGACGCGCAAGGGCGTGCAGATCCTGCGCCGCGGCTACAACTTCGTCGACGGCTCCGACGGCGTCGGGCACCTCGAGGCGGGGCTGTTCTTCCTGGCGTTCAACCGGGACACCCGCACGCAGTACGTCCCGATGCAGCAGGTGCTGTCGTCGAAGGACGCGATGATGGAGTACCTGCAGCACACCGGTTCCGCGCACTTCGCGATCCCGCCGGGCCTCACGCCGACCAGCAACTGGGGTGACGGGCTCTTCGCCTGACCAGTACAAATCTCCCCGCCCCGCCACTGCGTGGGACCGGTTGCCGTCGCCTGCCGGGCAAGCGACGGTGACCGCGTTCATCCGCGCGAGGTGAGGAGTTCGGTCGTGGTCGCTGTGGCACAGCCGCGGTTCGGGGTGTGGGCGGTCGTTTACGGGTCGTGGGGTCCCTTCGACCATCCGGACGACCCGGTGGACGCGAGCTGGGAGCGCAACCGGCGGCTGATCGTCGAGGCCGACCGGCTCGGCTTCGATTCGACGCTCATCGCGCAGCACGTGGTGAACCCGTTCGGCGACGAACTGGACCAGCTGGAGACGTGGACGTCCGCGGCGGCGCTCGCCGCGCTCACCGAACGGATCGAGATCATCGCGGCGATCAAGCCGTATCTCGTGCACCCGGTGGTGCTGGCCAAACAGGCGCTGCAGATCCAGGAAATCAGCGGCGGCCGGTTCGGGCTGAACCTGGTCAACGCCTGGTACAAGCCGGAGCTGGAGCGGGCAGGCATTCCGTTCGCCGAGCACGACGAACGTTACGAGTACGGCCGCGAATGGATCAGTGTGGTGCGCGGGTTGCTGGCCGGGGAACGGGTTTCGTTCGAGGGCAAGCATTTCCAGGTCGACGGGTACCAGCTGCGGCCTGCTGGTTCGTCGCCGACCGTGTACGTCGGCGGCGAATCGGACCCGGCGCGAGCGCTGGTGGCGGACAAGGCCGACGTGTGGTTCATCAACGGGCAGCCGAAGGAGAACGTCGCCCGGCTGATCGAGGACGTCGCCGCCCGCCCGCGCGCCGGTGCTCCGGTCCGCTTTGGACTGTCCGCGTTCGTGGTGGCCCGCGAAACCGACGCCGAGGCGGAAGCGGAACTGGCGGCGTTGTGGGAGCTGGCCGAGGCGGGCAAGGCGCGATGGGAAGCACTGGTCGCGGACGCCGATCCGAAAGCGGTGATGTTCCAGACGTTCGCGAAGTACCCGCACATCGGCACGAACGGCGGCACCGCGGCCGGTCTGGTGGGCAGCTACGACACCGTCGCACAGCGCATCCGCGAGTGGGCTGACCTGGGGATCGAAACGTTTATGCTGCAATTCCAGCCCTTCGAAGCGGAGATGCGGCGGTTCGCCGAGCACGTGATTCCCCGCGTGCGCTTGACTTCAAGCAAGCTTGAACTTGCACGGTAGGTGCATGTTCACCGAAGCGGAACTCGACTACCTGGCCACCCAGCCTCTCGCCCGCGTGGCCACGCAACAACCGAACGGAACCCTGCAGGTCAGCCCGGTCGCGTTCGCCTGGAACCCGGAGACGCGGACCATCGACGTGACCGGGTACCACCTGACGAAAAGCCGGAAGTACCGCAACGTCGAGGCCAACGGCAACGTCGCCATCGTGATCGACGACCAGCCTTCGACGGAGCCGATGCGCGTCCGCTGCCTGGAAATCCGGGGCCGGGCGGAAGCCGTGCCGGACGCCTTCGCCTCCGACGGCCACCTCGACGGTGCCGTCATCCGCATTTACCCGCAACGCATCATCAGCTTCGGCATCGACGACCCCGACCGCGAACCGCTGGAGACGAAGCCGAACAACCGGAACGTCTGAAGCCAGGCCGGGCCGTGGTCCCGCCCCTGCCCGGGGGAGGGACGGGGCTGCGCCTGGCTTGCCGGTCCGCTGGCTCATCGACGGGCACCCGCCACCGTGTACGCCGCCGTTCCCGCCAGGAACAACAATCCGGCCGTCCACCACGCCGCAGCGGAGTCCGCCGTCGCCATCGGCCAGGCGACGACGCCGTAGACCTGACCAGCCATTCTCGGGACGAACACCGACGTCATCGCCCAGCCCATCGGCAGTGTCCAGCCGAACTGGCCGCCGAACCACGCGGCCGCCAGACCAGTGAGACCGAGAAGCCCGGCCGCGGTGCGGAGGATCCAGGCGGCGTCCATCTGGTGGTCTGCAAGGCCTTGTGCGGCAAGCATCGTTCCACCCGCCACCGCGCCGATCGCCAGGAGGTGCACCAGCCGCCGGGGCGGCCAGCGGAAGGAGGCCGTGCGGTCCAGATCGATGTCCTGTCCGCTGAGGCCCACGCCCGCTACCGCGACCGCCGCGCCGAGGGTGAGTGCCGACCAGTGGCCGCCCAGCAACGGCGGGAAAACGGCGGCGCAGAGCAACACCGCGACCAATGCCACGGCGAGGTGGCGCGAACGCGCGTACAGCGCTATCCACCGCATTAGCGCGCCCCCTGACTGAGGACCTTCAACGGGTCACCAGTGCAGCTCAACTCCAGTTGCCGAGCCGCGGCGATCCGGGCGGTCTGCTCCGCCTCCGGCGCTGCCTTCAAGGCCGCCCACGCCGGGGCCGCCCAGGTCTGAAACTCCGCGCGTGGAGGCGGCGAGTACGAACCGATCAGCCACTGCGCCATGACCCAGCGCGCGGCGTCCTCCCGGTCGTTTCGCTCCCCGCCGTAAGACGACGCGTGGCACGGCAACGTCCCGGCACCGCGAAGCAGCGTCGCGGTGAGGCCGGGACCGCTTTTGTTTTGCAGCGCATAGTCGTCCTGCTGAAGCAGCACCCGGGACGGATCTCGCGGGCCGACCTTGGTGTTCCGGAACGGCTCCGTCGGTTCCTCGACCCGGACTGGATGTTGCGGAAGCTTTTCCAACCGCCGCAAGGCTTCCTTGCCAGGACCGGCCACAGTGGACAACCAATCCTGGTGCAGTCGCGTGACGCACACCGGACCGTCGCAGACGAGAGCGACTGCTGTTTTGTCCAGGACGTAGTTGTTCTCCGACGCGGCTGGGAAGAGCGGCAACGCCACCGCCAGCCCGGCCGCCACCGGAAGCAGCGCGAGCACCTTGGTCCGCACCGAACTTGCCAGCAGCAACACGACTCCGGCGGCGGTGAGCCCGAGCAACCAGCTCAGCTGCCCGATCTCCACCGCCGGCCGAGGCAGGTCGAACGGCCCGTGCGGCTGCACTTGCCCGATCCCCAGCAGCACGACCGCGTTCGGCGCTCCTCCGTTCACCCCCGACACTTGAGCGAAGAAGCCGCCGATCAGGGCGAGCACGGCCAGCGCTGGAGCGGTGATCGGATAGGGCAGCAGCCGCCCGAGGCCGAGCCCGAGTGCCACCCCGGCGAGCACGGACAGCACGCCGAGCACTAGCTGCGAAACCCAGGCGGTGGTGAACAGCCCGTCCTTCGCCACGACCTGCCCGACCCCGACGGCGACGAGCACCAAGTACCCCGCCGCTGCGGTGAACCCGACGGCGGCCACGAGCGTCGTGGCCCGTTGTCCGGCTGGCCGGGGCGTGGACTGAAGCAGCTCGCTGACTCCGGCGCGGACGTCCCGCATGCCCTGGATAGCTGCGGCCCCGACGATGATCGGCCACATCAGCACCAGCAGATAGCGCGGCCACCGCACCGCGGTCAGCCACGTCTCGTTCCAGGCCGCGGAGCCGTCGCTCCACTGTCCGCGCGAGAACAGGAGCAACCCCAGACTCACCGCCAGCATCGCGACCGGCACCCAGGGGGCGACGGTGCGCCGGAGTTCGATCCGGAACGGGCGCATCACCAGGCTCCCCTCCCCTGCGCGTGACCGAGCAGCGCCGAATAGCCGCGCTCGATCGGGCTGTCGCCGACGTCCGCCTCGCTGCCCGCCGCCGCCAGATCGCCCGGGGTGCCTTGGAAAACCAGCTTCCCGGCGGCGAACAGGACGACGTCCGAGCACGCCGCGGCGACGTCTTCGACCAGATGGGTGGACACGACGACGCACGCGTCCCTGCCGATTTCCTGCAGCAGTTCCCGGAACCTCAGCCGCTGCGCGGGATCGAGCCCGGCGGTGGGTTCGTCGAGCAGCAGGAGCGCCGGATCGTTCACGATCGCCTGCGCGATGCCGACCCGGCGGACCATGCCGCCGGACAGCGTCTTCATTTTGTCCTCGGCCCGATCGGCGAGACCGACCCGCTCGATCGCGCGCTGCACCGCGCCCGGCACCTCCTGTTTGGGCATTTCCTTGAGCCACGCCAGGTATTCGACGAACTCGCGGACGGTGAACCGCTTGTAGTACCCGAAGATTTGCGGCAGATACCCGATCCGGCGGCGCAGGGCGCGCTGGTCGAAGCGTCCCCCGATCGGCTCGCCGAGCAGCGCCAGCTTGCCTTCCGTCGGCCGCAGCACCGTGGCCAAGGTGCGGATCAAGGTGGTCTTGCCCGCGCCGTTCGGGCCGAGCAGCCCGTGCACCCCCGTGCCGAGCGCGAGGTCGAGGCCGTCGACCGCCATCCGCTTGCGCCCGACCCGCACTTTCAGTCCTTGTGCCTGGATTTCCCAGGCGTAGGTCGCCGGAGCGACTTCGGAGGCTTCCACAGCCCGCATCGGTTTCCCCTCTCGTTTCCGTCAGTGCTGCACAGCAAGCTGCGTGAAGGTGTTCCGGCGAAGCACTACGAACACCGCCGCGACGGCAGCGGCCGCGAGCCAGCCCGGCCAGGTAGCGGTCTCCAGCAGGGCCGAGCCGCCGAACGCGACGCTCGGCACCACCAGCGCACCGAGCCACAGGCCGATCAGGATCGACGCCGCCCAGGCGACGCCGATGAACGTGCCGAGCGCGAGAGTGCCCGTGGTGAACGCGAGACTCGGCAACAGCCCGAACCCCAGTTGCGCGCCGACCAGCCAGCCCGCGAGGAACAGCACCGCCAATGTCGGCACGACAACCGCTGTGGTCCGTCGCAAGATCAGCTCCAGACCGGCGCGCGGAGTGGCCGCGGTGAGTTCGTACGACGGGTCCAGCCCGCGGGACCACGCCGCCGCCACCCCGAATACCGGCAGCACCGGGGAAAGCAGCTGCACGAACGACAGCCCCTCGCGAAGCGACCGGTCGAGGTAGATCGACAGCGCACCGACCACCAGGACCATCAGCAGCCACGGCACCATCACCGGGGTCGCCCAGCAATGCAGCCACCTCGCGGCGCGGCGCGGCACCGGTTGTGCCGCGTGGGCGAACTCCGGCTCCAGACCAGCCCACACGGTGTCGACCAGACCGGCTACCTCAGCGGTGGACGCACCGGCGAGCCGAGCCCGGCAGTGCGCGCATTTCTCCAGGTGCCCCTCGATCGCCCATGCCTCGTCCCCTGGCAGTTCGCGACCGGCGACGTAGCCGGCGAGCATCCGGTCGGACACGTGGTTCATGGCTTGACCTCCTTCAGACAGTCCTGGTTCCTCGGCGCGTTCACGACAACGCCTCCCGCATCGCGATCCGGGCACGGCGAGCCCGAGTTTTGACCGTGCCCTCCGGCAGGCCCAGCAGGATCGCGGTCTCCCGGACCGACAATCCGTCGAGCACCATGGCTTGCAGCACCTCGCGCAGCTCCGGCGCGAGACTGCGCAAGGCGGTGCCCACCGAATCGCCGACCGTGCCCGCCAGCGCCTCCTCCTCGGCGGCGGGCGCGGACAACGACTCGTGCACCCCGGGCGGCGGATGCGCGTGATGCGCACGCCGCCGGTACGCGTCGATGAGCCGCCGCACCGCGATCGTCCACACCCAGCCCACGGCAGAGCCGCCGGTGACGACGCCCGCGAACGAACCCGCGGCACGCCACACGGCGAGATAGGTCTCCTGCATCACCTCCGCGACGATCTGGTCATCGGAGCAGCGGCGACGCAGGCGAATCGCGAGCCACGGCGACGTGCGGCGGTAAAGCTCTTCGAACGCCGCACGGTCACCGCGGGCGGTGCGCCGGAGGAGGTGTTCCTCGTCCGGCTCCCTGGGTGGCTTGTGCTTCACACCCGGCAAGACGCCACCTCCGCGCTTCCGGTTCTCAAAATTAAGTGATCTGGGTCACATCTTGGGAGCCGGGGTGGTTCGGCTGCCGGGCGCAATCGTGCCCGGGGGACGGCGGGGGTGCGGGCGGATGGGGAAGGGCCCGTCGATCGGGCGAGGGTGGTGGGTGCCGGGCGGGGGTGTGGTTGCGGGGCTGGCTCGGGGGTGCGAGCGGTTCCAGGCGGCCAGGAGTGGGGGCAAGGGTGGTTCGGCGGGGAAGCATGAGTGCCGAAGATGCACGAAGCGCGCAGCAGCCCGGGGAATGCGCGCGGTGCCCGAGCGCTCCATGAAAGAGCGGCGGTGACAGAGTGAGGGCTCTGGACGGCCCAAGAAGGCAAGCAGCGCAACAGAATCCGCGCAGGGGCGGTTTGAACTCCCGCAAGCCGCCAACCGAGGTGCGCCACAAAAACCCGAGCAGTGCAGCAAACGAACTTGGCTCGGGAGCTGGACTCTCCGCCCCCTCGGAACCAGGGCCATCAGCCGCAGGCCGGAACACCTCAAACCGGAGGCTGAAGCTACCGCCAGCCCAACACAGAAGCCCAAGCAGCACAGCAAACTAGCCCAGCTCGAGAACCGGAATCTTCGCCTCGCCGGAACCACGGCCACCAGCCCCACGGGCCGACTCAAACCGGAGGATGGAGCCACCGCCAGCCCCCAAAAGCCCGAGCAACGCAGCGACTAACCCAGCCCGAAAACCGGAACCTCCGCCGCCCCCGGAACCACAGCCACGAGCCGCACGGACTGAAACCGGCTCAAGCCGAAGGCCAGAACTTCCGCCACCCCTCAGCCTCCAGCGTCGACGGTTCCACCCCAGCCTTACGCGCCGCCGTCTCCGCCGCCCGGATGTCGCGGGCGAATTGCTTCGCCACCGCCCGCAGCTCACCCTCCGGGTCCAAGCCTCCCCGGCGGGCGGTCGCCGCCGTTCGGAACAGCTGGGCGGGGGCTGAGGAGTCCTGCGGGAACAGGTCCAGCGGGATCCCGGCGCGGCCGCTGCGCTGGCCCAGTTTTCCGGCGAGCGCGACCGCGGGCTGGCCCAGCGCCACACCGTCCACAATGGACTTACGCTGTTTCTCGGCCTGCTTCAGCTCTTCCCATTTGAGTTCCTGGTGCTCGGCCGAGGCGATCCGGGCCGCGTCGGCGAAGACGTTCGGGTGGCGGCCGACCAGTTTGTCCACCAGGTCGCTGGCTACGTCGTCGATGGTGAACGGGGCGCGGCCGTGTTCGGCGGCCACCCGGGCATGGAACAGGACCTGCAGCAGCACGTCGCCCAGTTCCTCGCGCAACGCGGCACGGTCGTTGTCCTCGATGGCTTCCAGCAGTTCGTACGTTTCCTCGACCAGGTACTGCCGCAGGGATTCGTGCGTCTGCCGGGCGTCCCAGGGGCAGCCGCCCGGGGAGCGCAGGCGGTCCATGACCTCGACCGCTTCGACGAGCGGCGGCACGGGGGTTTCGATCAGCCGCGCACCGGCGGCGAGCATCGCGGCCGCGGTCGGTTCCGTGCGGGACGCGGCGAGCAGTGCGATGTCCGCGTAGGACTGGCCTACCGGCGGGACGCCGAACTGCTCGGGGTCGACGTCAGTCGCGGCATACACGGCAGCGGTGCGCAAAACCGGCAGCGCGGCCGCGGGCAGGGTCGCGCCCCGGACCAGGATTACGGTGCCGGTCACTGCTTCGCCGGAGCACCGCCGCGCAGCGGTACCGCCACGCCCGTGACCTCGGCCGCGCTGGGCGCGAGGTTCATGCCGACCGGGTCCCACACGCCGTAGCGCGGGTTGATCTTGAAGTCCACATTCCCAACATACGGCTGGAGCATCCGCACGCCGATGGCACCCAGCTGAGCCGCGGTGGGCTGCTGGACCTGGTCGGTGGCGACCTTCGAGTCCGTCGACCGCTTCCGCACCACGGCGGTGACCCACCAGGTCGGCGCGCTCGCCGGGTTCGGCTGGAACGCGATGGCGGTGTTCGCGGGCACGCCGAACAGCACGGTCGCGGCGTCCTGCGGCGACGACAGGGCGGGAGCCTGCTGGCCCACGTTGCCCTGCGCGCCGCCCTGAATGTCGGCCTGGATCTTGCCCGGGTTGCCGGCGTACTCCTCGGCCTTGGCGATGGCCTGGCTGCGCGCGGCCTTCGGGTCGATCGACGGGGCCTGGCTCTCCGAGGTCGGCGCACCGATGCTGGTGTAGTCGAAGTTCACCGACAGCGTCGGCAGGTACTTCAGCGCGATCCGCTGCTGCAAGTACTGATCAGTGATGGCTTCGCGGTGATCGCGCAGCCGCCAGACGAGCTGGGTGACGCCCGCCGACTGGTCCTGCGTGACGGCCTCGGGCACCGGCGTCGAGAGCGGATCCTGTTGCATGGCCTCAGTGACGGTGGCCTCGTCGACGGAGATGCCTTCCTTCCGCGCGGCCTTCACGACGACCTCGTGCAGCAGCGCCTGCCGGACGATCTCCCGCCCGACAAGGTCGAGCTGATGCCGCGCGGCGAGCTGCCGGGCGTACGGCTGTTCCTGCACGGCGCGGTCGAGCAGCGCCTGAACCTGGTCGATGGTGGTGACCTGACCGTCGACGACCGCGGCGGTGCCCACCTGACTGGGACCGGTACCGCATCCGGCGAGAAGGAAAGCTCCGGCGAGAACGGCGCCCAGCGCACGGCGGCGCCCCATGATCCGCATCACAGGCCCTACCCTCTCACATGCCCTCGAAACGCAACACCATCGAGGCATTCAGCGGGCTATTGTCGACATATGGACTCTTGGTTGTCGATCGAAGTCCTCGACGGGGCCTTCGCGGCGAGCGCGTGGCAACGCGCTCACGGCGACCGCCTGACCGAGGCCGCGCTGACCAACGGCGCCGAACAGTGGACGTGGCACGTCCACCGCTGGGGCGTCACGCTGGAGATCGAGTTTTCCTCGGCAGAGAAACGAGATCGCTTCCGAGGGCTGCCCGCAGTGACCGGTGCGCTCGACGCGGTGCCGGATCCGGAACGCGGCCTGCTGCTGTACCCGGGACGCGGCGGCGGTTCGGGAGCCCGGGTACCGCGCCGTCCCCGGCCGTTGCCGATGTCCGGCTGCGGTGCGCTGCCGACGCCGGAGGAGGAAGTGTCGTTACGGCTGGCTACCGCGGAACCGCCGGGATTCGAGGTCTGCCCGGCGGGCTGAGCGGACGCGTTCGCCACTGACAAGCGCCGCCCAGGCCGTCACCGATTCCTTGCGGCAGCGTCGCTAGTTCCTCCGCATCGCCTCACACCGCCGCCGGGGTTTTCGTCAACTGGGACAGCAGCTTCGTGCACCAGTCGAGCAGTTCCTGATCCCGCAGCACCGGCGCGCCCATCCGGCCGCCCGCCGGGCCTTCGGTCGGCTTCGGCACCGACACCGTGTTGGTGATCGCCTTGTAGACCGCCTTGGGGTACAAGCGTTTCAGCCGCACCAGCTGCGAGTCCATCAACGGCAGCGGCGCGAACCGGATCGTGTTGCCCTGCGCCGCGACCTCGGTGACGCCAGCGGCACGGCAGGCGTGCCGGAAAGCCGCGACCGCGAGCAGCCGGGTGACCGGGGCGGGCGGCTGGCCGTAGCGGTCGACGAGTTCCTCGCGCACCGCGTCGAGTGCCGCGGTGTCCGGGGCCGACGCGATCTTGCGATACGCCTCCAGCCGCAGCCGTTCGCCGGGGACGTAGTCGTGCGGGATGTGCGCATCCACTGGAAGGTCGACGCGGACTTCGGCCAGTTCCTCGTCCTCCGCCGGCTCCGCGCCCGCGTGCCGCCGGAACGCCTCGACCGCTTCGCCGACGAGCCGGACGTACAGGTCGAACCCGACGCCCGCGATGTGCCCGGACTGCTCCGCGCCGAGGATGTTGCCCGCGCCGCGGATTTCCAGGTCCTTCATCGCGACTGCCATGCCCGCGCCGAGTTCAGTGTTCTGCGCGATGGTGGCGAGCCGGTCGTGCGCGGTCTCGGTGAGCGGCGCTTCCGGCGGGTACAGGAAGTACGCGTACCCCCGCTCGCGGCCGCGCCCGACCCGGCCGCGCAGCTGGTGCAGCTGCGCGAGGCCGAGCATGTCGCCGCGTTCCACGATCAGCGTGTTGGCGTTGGAGATGTCCAGGCCGGTCTCGACGATCGTGGTGCAGACGAGGACGTCGTACTCGTTCTCCCAGAAACCCTGGATGATCTTTTCGAGCTTGTCCTCGTTCATCTGCCCGTGCGCGGTGACGACGCGCGCCTCCGGCACCAGCTCGCGGATCCGTTTCGCCGCCTTCTCGATCGACGAAACCCGGTTGTGCACGTAGAACACCTGGCCGTCGCGCAGCAGCTCGCGCCGGACCGCGGCACCGACCTGCTTGTCGTCGTACGCGCCGACATAAGTCAGAATCGGGTGCCGGTCTTCCGGCGGGGTGAGGATGGTCGACATCTCGCGGATGCCGGCCAGCGACATCTCCAGCGTGCGCGGGATCGGGGTCGCCGACATGGTGAGCACGTCGACGTGCGTGCGCAGCGCCTTGATGTGTTCCTTGTGCTCCACGCCGAACCGCTGTTCCTCGTCGACGATCACGAGGCCGAGGTCCTTGTAGCGGATGCCGGTCTGCAGCAGCCGGTGCGTGCCGATGACGATGTCGACCTCGCCGTCGGCGAGCTGTTCGAGGACCCGGTCCGATTCGGCCTTGTGCGTGAACCGGGAAAGGCCCTTAATGGTGACCGGGAACGACCGCATGCGCTCGGTGAACGTGTTCAGGTGCTGCTGCGCGAGCAGCGTGGTGGGCACGAGCACGGCCACCTGCTTGCCGTCCTGCACCGCCTTGAACGCCGCGCGCACCGCGATCTCGGTCTTGCCGTAGCCGACGTCGCCGCAGATCACCCGGTCCATCGGGACGCCGCGCTCCATGTCCGATTTGACCTCGTCGATGGCCGCGAGCTGGTCGTTGGTCTCGGTGAACGGGAAGGCGTCTTCCAGCTCCGACTGCCACGGCGTGTCCGGGCCGAACGCGTGCCCCGGCGCGGCCTGGCGGGCGGCGTAGAGCTGCACCAGCTCGGCGGCGATCTCCTTGACCGCCTTTTTGGCGCGTGCCTTGGTGTTCTTCCAGTCCGAGCCGCCGAGCTTGTTGAGCGTGGGCAGTTCGCCGCCGACGTAGCGGGACACCTCGTCGAGCTGGTCGGTGGGCACGAACAGCCGGTCGCCGGGCTGGCCGCGCTTGGACGAGGCGTACTCCAGCAGCAGGTACTCGCGGGTCGCTCCGGCGACTGTGCGCTGCACCATTTCCACGAACCGGCCGATGCCGTGCTGGTCGTGCACCACGTAGTCGCCCGCCTTGAGCGCCAGCGGGTCGACCGCGCCCCGGCGGCGCGACGGCATCTTCGTGTTCAAGTCCTTTGTGGACGATCCAGCGGTGGCGCCTCGGCCGGTCAGATCGGCCTCCGACAGCACCACGAGCGCGCGCTCCGGCGAGACGAAACCCTCCGCGAGCCCGCCGCAGGTGACCGTGACGACTCCGGCCGACGGCACCTCGGAGAGCAGCTCGACGTGTTTTGCCGGGACCTCGGCCGCCATCAGCTGTTCCACCGCGCGGCTGGCGGTGCCCTGCCCGGCGACGACGAGCACGCCGGTGCCGCCGGACGCGATATGTGCGCGCAGGTCGGTCATCGCGCGTTCCAGCTCGCCCCGGTAGGCGGGAGCCGGCTCGACGCCGACGCGGTAGACGTCCGGGTCTTCGCTGGTCAGCTGGGTGAGCGTCCACCACGGGCGCTTGGTTTCCTGCGCGTGCGCGGCGATCTCGGACAGATCGCGGTACGCCGACGCGCCGAGGTCGATCGGGGCCTGCCCGCCCGCCGCCGCGGTGGTCCAGGAGGCTTCGAGGAATTCCTGCCCGGTGCGGACGAGGTCGGCGGCACGGGCGCGGATCTTCTCCGGATCGGCCAGCAGCACGTGGCTGCCTCGCGGCATCGCGTCGGTGAGCAGGGCCAGCTCGCCCTCGCAGAGCACCGGGATGAGCGCCTCCATGCCCTCGACCGGGATGCCGTCCGACAGCTTGGTGAGCATTTCGGCCAGGTGCGCGTCGGCCTCGTACGTGGTGGCCAGCTCGGCCGCGCGCGCCTTGACCTCCGGCGTGAGCAGCAGCTCGCGGCACGGCGGCGCGGTGACCCGCTGGATCTCGCCGGGCAGCGATCGCTGGTCCGACACCGCGAACGCGCGGATCTCGCTGACCTCGTCGCCCCAGAACTCGACGCGGACCGGATGCTGCGCGGTGGGCCCGAACAGGTCGAGGATGCCGCCGCGGACCGCGAACTCGCCGCGCTTCTCGACCATGTCCACGCGCGTGTAGGCCAGCTCGACAAGCCGTTCGAGCAGGTCCTCGAAGCTCTGTTCCTCGCCGACGACCAGGTCGATCGGCGCGAGCGAGCCGAGGCCGGGGGCCATCGGCTGGATGAGGCTGCGCACGGTCGAGACCACGACCCGCAGCTCTTCGTCGCCCGTGTGCAGGCGGTGCAGCACTTCCAGCCGCCGCCCGACGGTGTCCGCGCGCGGCGAAAGGCGCTCGTGCGGCAGCGTCTCCCAGGACGGGAAGTCGGCCACCCGCTCGCGGCCGAGCAGCGCGCCGAGCGACGCGGTCAGCTCGTCGGCCTCGCGCCCGGTGGCGGTGACGGCCAGCACCGGACGGCCCGCGCCGCCGCGCTCGGGGTCTTCGGCCAGCGCGGCGGCCACGAGCTGTCGTACGGCGACAGCGCCTTGCAGTTCGAGCAGCGGGGCGCCGGCGCGCTCGACAACGCCGCGCAGCGCCGGGTCGGGAAGGATGGCTTGGAGGAGTCCGGACAGTACAGCGTCGGTCACGGTCCCAGACTACGTCGCGGCACCGACAGGTTTCCGCTCCCCGGCGATCACCTCCGCCAACAGGGGCAGTTGCCGCTCCACCGCACCGGGTTCCACCGAGCCGACGCGCAGCAGCACGTGCTCGGCTCCGGCGTCGGCGTATCGGCGCACGGCCGCCGCGACCTCCGAGATCGAGCCGGTCACGGTCGCCTGGATGGTGCTGATCTGTGCCAACGGCCGCTGGTAAGTCGCCTGCGCGTAGTCCTCCAGGACTTGCCTGCCACGGCGCGGATCGGGGTCGACGTAGACGGTCAGGAACAGCGATGGAGTGACCGCACGATCGCTGGTGGCGCGGATCGTCGCGAGACCGGACGCGTAATCCGCGGGGTCCGGCGGATACGGGAGCCAGCCGTCGTAACGCAGAGCGGTGCGGCGAAGCGCGGCTGGCGTCGCGCCGCCCAGCCAGATCGGCGGACCGCCGGGGCGCGCGGGCCGGACGGCCGACGGCAGCCAGTCGTAGTGCAGGACCTTGCCGTGGAACGACCGCGGCTGCCCGGTCCACAGCTCGCGCCAGAGCGTGACCACGTCGTCGAGGTGCGAGAACCGGGTCCGGAAATCGACCCTGGCCAGGTCGAACTCCCGCTCGCTGAAACCGGGGAATCCCGCGCCGACGCCGACCGCGAGCCGCCCTTCGGAGATCAGGTCGACCGACGCGAGCGTCATCGCGGTCTGCACCGGGTTGCGGTGCGCGGGCAGCAGCACCGCGGTACCGACGGTGACGCGTTCGGTCGCTTGCGCGACCGCGGTGAGCAGGGTGAGCGGTTCGATCCGCGGCCGGGAAAGCGAGTCACCGGCCCAGATCGACGCGAACCCGAGCCGTTCGGCTTCGCGGGCCAATGCGACGAGGGCACGCGGGGTGCCGCCTGCTTCGAGCTGTGCCTGTCCGGCAGGAAGAAGAAGTCCGAATTCCACGCCGACGACGATCCAGCGCGGCCCGGTGTCCCGGCAATTCCCTCCGGGGAATGGCCCGCCGGCAGAGCACTCGGCCAGAATCGCGCAGGTGCCCACTTCGTTCGCCGACGCCTTGCGCGACGCCCGTTCCCGCCACCGGCTCAGCCAGCTCGACCTCGCGCTGCGCGCCGGGACGACGCAACGCCACGTCAGCTTCATGGAACGCGGCCGTTCGCTGCCTGGTCGCGGCATGGTGGTGCGCGTCGCCGAAGCACTCGGATTGCCGCTTCGGGAGCGCAACGCCTTGCTGTTGACCGCCGGGTACGCGCCGGTCTACCCCGAAACGCGACTGGACGACCCCGCGCTGACGCCGGTGCTGGAGTCGCTGCGCGCGCTGCTCGCCGGGCACGAGCCGTACCCCGCGCTGGTCGTGAATCGCTACGGCGAACTCGTCGCGGCGAACGACGCTTTTGACTTACTTACCGAAGGCGTCGCGGCGGAACTGCTCGAACCGCCGGTCAACGTGCTGCGGCTGGCCTTGCACCCGCGCGGGATGGCACCGCGGATCCGGAACTTCGCCGATTGGGCTCAGCACGTGCTCGAACGCCCTCGCCGCGCTCTGACGCACGGGCCTGATCCTCGGCATCAGGCGTTGCTGGACGAACTCACCGGTTACCTGCCGTCGCCGGGCGAACCGTCAGGCGACCACCTCGGTTTCGCCGTGCCGCTGCAGCTGTCCAGCTCGGCAGGCGAACTGCGGCTGCTCACCGCGATCACGCAGTTCGCCACCGCGGTCGACGTGACCGTCGCCGAGCTGAGTCTCGAAACCTTCCTGCCCGCCGACGCTTCGACCGCGGAGCTGCTCAAGGCGCAACCCAGCCGGTGAGCTGCCCCATCGTCAGCTCTACACCCGCCCACAGCACTGCCGCGCACAGGCTTCCGACGAAGAAGCGTCGGTACGACAGTCCGGCCGAACCTGCAACGCGCGGCACGAGAGTGCGTACGCCAGCGAGGCACCGCCCTAGGACGACCGCGGGCACGCCATAACGCGCGACGGTCGCTTCGGCCTTGTCCCACTTCGCTTCGCCGATCCGCTGCCCTACGCGCGACCGACGCAGCTTCGGTCCCCACAGTCGTCCCTCCCAGTACGCGAGCTGGTCTCCCGCGAGCGCCGCCGCGACGCAGACTGCGAGGGCGGGCCACAGTTGTAAAGTCCCGCGCTGCACGAGGAAACCCATGAGCAGCAAGGTGGACAGCGTCGGCAACACGATGCCAGGCAACAGCGCCGTCTCGGCCATGATCACCAGTGCACAGATCAAGTAGACGAGCGGCGCGGGAGCGTCAAGAAGTGGCTGAAGCAGGCTGTCCATAGCGGTCCAGTCCCGACCGCACCGGCAAAGCCGCGCGGTACACGTACGCCGGCGGCAGGTTCCCCCACACCACACTGGTGCGTTCGACGACCGCGAAGCGGCTTCGCAGCAACCGTGCGAAACGACGCGCTGGTGGTGTCCAGGCGGTGTGCGCGTACGCGAAGGTGGTGAAGCGGCCTTGAGGAGAAAGCACTTCACAGACAGAGTTCAGTACCGCAGCCTGTGGCGCGGCGTGCATAGCTGTCCATGGCAGCCCGGAGACGACCACGTCGACCGGCATCGTCACGTACGCAGCGACGTGTTCCGCAGAGCCTTCCGCGACGTGTAGCGAGGGAAAGCGCTCGCGTAGTTCCTGCACTAGGTGAGCGTTGATTTCCACTGCGGTGAAGTGCGCGTCGCGCTGAAGCATGCGAAGCAGTACTTCGGTGAACACGCCCGTTCCTGGCCCCAGCTCCACGACGCTGTGCGCGCTCTCGACGCCCAGCCCACCAGTCATCACTTCGGCCAGCCGTGCCGAACTGGCCGCGATCGCGCCGGTACGCATCGGATGCCGGAAGAACTCCCTGGTAATCGACATGTTTTCGACGGTAGGAAGCATCTCGGTCATCGCGGATCGGCTCGGTCGGCGGGAAAAGTCGTCCGCTCGGAGGACCACGGCCATCCTCCGGAACGACGCGCGCGACGACGATCGCGCGTTACTTTCTTTCTGTGCGTGGACTGGTGATGTGGGGCCGCAAGCAGCGTTGGTTGCTGGATTTGCCGCTGTACGCCGTCTTCGTCGCGTTCGGGCCCAACATCGCGGATCAGCAGACCTGGCCGCTGCGCATGGTTTCGATGCTGTTCCTGCTACCGCTGTTGCTGCGTCGCCGCTACCCACGCACAGTCGCGCTCCTGATCCTCATCGGAGTAGCCATCGTCTATACGAACGAGGTATGGGCGTATGACCGTGGCCGTAGCGACCTCGCGATGGCGGTGGTTCTGTACACGCTCGTCAAAGCCGGTGACAGATGGTTCATCGGCTTCGCGGTAGCTATCGCCGGCCTGGACGCCTTCTGGGGATTCACCTGGGGCACCAACACTCTGAACCCGACGCTCACCATCTTCGGCGCATTACCGCTGTACCTGGCAGCTTGGGCTCTCGGTGCGTTCTTCCGCACGAAGGAACAACTCGCCGAAGAAGAACGGCTGCGAGAGGAACTGGCGGCGTCCGAGGAACGAGCCCGCAGTCGCGCTTCAGTCGCCGAAGAGCGCACACGGATCGCGCGCGAGCTTCACGACGTACTCGCACACAGTATGAGCGTAATCGTCCTGAACGCCGAAGGAGCGAAGCTCGCGCGCCACCACGACCCCGGCGCTGTCGACCGTACGCTCGACACCATCAGCAAGACCGGCCGTTCCGCACTCGCCGAACTGCGGCGACTGCTGGAAGTGATGCACGCCGGAGAACCCGCGCGCGCTCCGCAGCCGACGCTCGACCAGTTGCGCACGCTCGTCGCGCAGTCCGGCCGCGACGTGACGCTCGAAGTCAACGGCGACATCGCCGACCTGCCCGCCGGTGTCGCGCTTCAGGCGTACCGCATCGTCCAGGAGGCCTTGACCAACATGCTCAAACACGCGCCGCCCGACGCCACCGGCCGGGTCCGGGTCACGTTCGCCGGTCCGGAAATCCACGTCGAAGTCACCAACTCCGGCGGACGGCAGCCGGTCGCGGCGGGACTGCCCGGGTCCGGGCGCGGGCTCACCGGCATGGCCCAGCGCGTCGCGATGTACCACGGCAAGCTCGAAACCGGCACTCTGCCGGACGGCGGCTACCGAGTGTCGGCCACGCTGCGGACGGACGCCGCATGACGTCCGTGCTGATCTGCGACGACCAGGAACTGGTGCGCGTCGGGCTGCGGATGATCGTGGACAGCCAGCCCGACCTGGAGGTGGTCGCCGAAGCGGGCGACGGCGCGGAAGCCGTCGAACTCGCCCGCGCGCGACGGCCGGACCTCGTGCTGATGGACGTCCGGATGCCGGTGCTCGACGGCGTCGCGGCCACTGCGCAGATCTGCGCCGAACTGCCGGACACCTCGGTGCTGGTGATCACGACGTTCGACCTCGACGAGTACGCCTACTCCGCGCTTCGCGCCGGAGCCAGCGGCTTCCTGGTCAAAGACGCGCCGTCGGACGAGATGCTGGTCGCGATCCGCGGCGTGCTGCGCGGCGACGCGATGGTGTCGCCGTCGGTCACGAAACGCCTGCTCGACCGCTATCTCAGCGCGCACCGGACACCGCTGGACGAGCAGAAACTGGAGACGCTGACCGAACGCGAAAAGGACGTGCTCGGCCTGATCGCGCGCGGGCTGTCGAACACCGAGATCGCCGGAACGCTGTTCATCGGCGAGACGACGGTGAAGACGCACGTCGGACGGCTGCTGAACAAGCTGGGGCTGCGGGATCGGGTGCACGCGGTCGTGTTCGCCTATGAATCCGGATTGGTTCGTCCCGGCGGCTGAATCAGGGGCATGCTGGACCCATGCGTCTCGCCGGGTTGCTCGCCTCCGTTCTGGTGCTCGCCGCCTGCTCGGTCGCGCCGGCGAGTTCTCCGTCCGGACCGGGCCGGTTCGCCGTGCAGGAGGTCGCGGACGGCCTCGAACACGGCTGGGACGTCGCCTTCCTGCCCGACGGTTCGCTGCTCGTGCCGCAGCGCCCTGGCAAGCTCGCACTGGTCCGCGACGGCCGGGCGACCGCCGTGCGCGCCGATTTCTCCGACGTCCTCGTGCAGGGCGAAGGCGGGCTGATGGGCCTGGTACTGGCGGCGGACTTCGCGAAGTCGCGCGAGTTCACCACCTGCCAGACGCACCAGGAAAACGGCCGCGCGGTGGACGTCCGGCTCGTCACCTGGCGGCTCGCCGACGACGGCGCGAGCGCGGGCAAAGTGCGCGATCTGCTGACCGGTCTGCCGGTGAATCCGAGCGGACGGCATTCCGGCTGCCGCCCGACGCTCGCTCCCGACGGCGCGCTGCTCGTCGGCACCGGCGACACCGCGCGGCCCACGGTGGCCCAGGACCGGCACAGCCTCGGCGGCAAGGTGCTGCGGATCGCCGCGAAGACCGGGGAACCGCTGCCGGGCAACCCCTTCCGGTCGTCCGCGGACCCGATCGAGCGCCGGATCTACACCTACGGCCACCGGAACGTGCAGGGCGTCGCGATCCGGCCGGGCACCGGACAGGTGGTCGTCTCCGAACACGGCCCGGCGTTCGACGACGAGGTGAACCTCCTTCGGCCGGGCGGGAATTACGGCTGGGATCCGTCGAAGGGCGGCACCGATTCCAGCTACGACGAGAGCGTGCCGATGACCGACACCACCCGGTTCCCGGACGCTGTTCGTCCACTGTGGACCAGCGGTCAGCTCACCGAAGCGACCAGCGGTGCCGCGTTCCTCACCGGCAAGCAATGGGGTGCGGACGAAGGCGCGCTGGTCGTGGTGGCGTTGAAGGGGCAGAAACTCCTGCTACTGCACCTGGACGCTGCCGCGAAGGTCACCGGAGTCACGCTTCCGGCCGAATTCAACGACAAATTCGGCCGGTTGCGAGCTGCCCGGAGCGGACCGGACGGTTCGCTGTACGTGACGACTTCCAACGGCAGCGACGACAAAGTGCTGCGCGTGACGCCCCGCTGAGGTCAGCCGACGTACGCGCCGCCGTTCACGTGCACGACCTGGCCGGTGACGTGCCCGGCCTCCGGGGAAGCCAGGAAACGCACCACCTCGGCGATGTCGTCCGGTTTGCCCGCGCGTTTCGTCATCGTGTTCTCGACCAGCGATTCCTGGCGTTCGGCGGAGAGCTTCCCCCGGAAGAATTCGGTGTCCACGATCAGCCCCGGCGCGACGATGTTCGCGGTGATCCCGCGCGGCCCGAATCGGCGAGCGGTCTCGGTATTCCACACCTCCACCGCGGCTTTCGCCCAGCCGTAGGATTCAGCCCCGGTGTGCCCGGCGATCGAGCCGATGGTGACGATGCGGCCGTTGTCGGCCAGCCGGTCCCGCAGAGCCGTCGTGACGAACGCCGCGCTGAACAGATTCGCCCGGATGTTGGCCGTCCAGGCAGCGTCGAGCGCGTTCAGGCCCGAACTGTCCTCGCGCAGGAAATCCGTGTTGCCGCCAGCGTTGTTCACCAGCACGTCGACCCGCTCCGGCAACTGGTCGCACGCCGCCTCGACCGCTTCGGGATCGCTCGCGTCGAAGCGCACCGCATTCGCGCCGAGCAGCGTCGCGGCCTCGGTGAGCACGTCCTCGCGCCGCCCGGTGATCGTCACCCGGTCGCCGGCCCGGACAAACGCCGACGCGATCGCGTACCCGATTCCGGTGCCGCCCCCGGTCACTACTACTTCCCGTTTCATCCCACGTCCTTTATTGCTAAAGTACCTCTTGTGGACGACAGTACCGACGGCGGCGAAAACCCGTCAAGCGACGAGGTGGACGAGATCCAGCGAGCGTGGCTGCGGGAGCGGCCGGGCACGCCGGTGTCGTCCATCGGCGTGATCACGCGGATCTGGCACATCGCGAAACTGCTGGAAGACGACCGGCGCGCGACCATGCTGGAACTCGGGATGGACGCCTCCACCCGCACCCTGCTCAGCACGCTGCGCCGGGCCGGGCCGCCCTACCGGCTCAGCGCGGGCGAACTCGCGAAACGCTGCCGGGTCAGCCCCGGCGCGATCTCGCAGCAGACCGCCCGCGCCGAACGCGACGGCCACGTCCGCCGGGTGAAGTCCACTTCGGACCGTCGCGCGGTGTACGTCGAACTGACCGAGGCCGGGCACGAGCTGATCGAGCGAACCGTCGGCGATCTGCTGGAGCACGAAGAAACCTTGGTGTCCGCGCTGTCCCCGACGCAGCGCGAGCAGCTGGCCGATCTTCTCCGGATCCTGCTCGCGGACCTGGACCGGCGGGCGCGGAGGTAGGGTGGCTGACATGTCCACGATCGACAAAGTCGCCTGGCTGCACGTGGTCGACGGCAAACTGCTCGCCGCGCGCTCGGCGGGCAAGGACACCTGGTACCTGCCCGGCGGGAAACGCGAAGAGGGCGAGTCGGACATCGAGACGCTGGTCCGGGAGATCTCCGAGGAACTGAGCGTCACGCTGGACCCGACCTCCGCGCGGCTGGCCGGAGCCTGGGAAGCGCAGGCGCACGGCAAAGCGGACGGCGTCGTGGTGCGGATGACCTGCTACACCGCGGAATACACCGGCGAGCTGAAGCCCAGCAGCGAGATCGAGTCGTTCGGCTGGCTCGCCCACGCCGACCGCGACCGGGTGTCCGCGACGGTCCAGCTGATCCTCGACGACCTGCACGCCCAAGGGAAACTGGTCTGATGCTGCGGCTCGGGACAACGGTGCTGGGAGTCGCCGACGTCGAACGCGCGGCGCGGTTCTGGGCCGAGGCGCTCGGGCTCGTCGAGGACCCGGAATGGGCGAGCGCGACGTGGCGGACGCTGGCCCACCCCGGCGGCGCGCACGCACTGGGCCTGATGCGAAGCGAATCGCCCGCCGAACCGAAACCGCGGCTGCACCTGGACCTCTACACCGACACCGCGGACGAGCAGCGCGCCGGAGTGGAACGGCTCCTCGGACTCGGCGCACGCCGGGTCGACTGGGAGGATTACCCGCCCCAGCCCGACTTCGTGGTCCTCGCCGATCCGGACGGCAACCTGTTCTGCGTAGTGGATCTGAGCAACGCGCCGTCCGGGGGATAAGGGTTCAGCCGAGCAGCCGGGGCTTGTTTTCCAGGTGGGACAACCCGTTCCAGGCGAGATTCACCAGGTGCGCGGCGACCTCGTCCCGCTTCGGTTTGCGCGCGTCCAGCCACCACTGCCCGGTGAGCGCGACCATGCCGACGAGCGCCTGCGCGTAGAGCGCGGACAGCTTCTCCTCATACCCGCGCGCGGCGAACTGCTGCGCCAGGATGTGCTCGACCTGGCTGGCGATGTCATTGAGGACCGTCGAGAACGTGCCGGTGGAACTGGCGACCGGGGAATCGCGCACGAGAATGCGGAACCCGTCGTGGGAATCCTCGACGTAGCTCAGCAACGCGACGGCCGCCTGCTCCAGCATCACCCGCGGATGTCCGCCGTGGAGTGTCGAGATCATCCGGTCGAGCAGCAGCTGCGTCTCACGGTCGACGACGACGGCGTAAATGCCTTCCTTGCCGCCGAAGTGTTCGTAGACAACCGGTTTGGACACGTTCGCCCGCGCGGCGATCTCCTCCACCGAGGTGCCGTCGAAACCCTTCTCCGCGAACAACGCGCGCGCCACGTTGAGCAGTTGCTGCCTGCGCTCGGTGCCCGTCATGCGCACCCGGGCGACCGGGGCGGCCGGCCGCGCACCGGTGACCGCCGCTTCACGTTTCGCCCGTCGTCTCCCCGCCATTCGCAGCAGGGTAGCGGGCTTGGCCCCGGCGGGCTTCAGGGGAGCCGCCGCCCGACCTGGCCCGGAGACGAATGAACCCCGTCGGGCGACGGGGTTCATTCGAAGAGGGTGTGCCGGGAAACTCGGCCCCGGCAAAGGAAAACTACTTGGCCTCGGCCGCGATCCGGGCCAGCCGCTGCGGAGTCGGCCACCGGACGTCGTGCACCCAGCCGAACTTCTCGAAGATCCAGATCAGCCGCGCCGACATGTCGATCTGGCCGCGCTTCACGCCGTGCCGCGCCGAGGTGGGGTCGGCGTGGTGCAGGTTGTGCCAGGACTCGCCGAAGGAGAAGATCGCCAGCGGCCAGAAGTTCGCCGAACGGTCGCGGGCGGCGAACGGGCGCTCGCCGATCATGTGGCAGATCGAGTTGACCGACCAGGTCACGTGGTGCAGCACGCAGATCCGGACCAGACCCGCCCAGAAGAACGCGGTCACCGCGCCCCACAGCGACCACGAGATCAGGCCGCCCAGCAGCGCCGGGCCGAACAGGCTCACCAGCGACCACAGCCAGAACAGGCTGTCGACCTTGCTGATCGCCTTGTCCTTCACCAGATCCGGCGCGAACCGGCCCTGGTTGCTCTTGTCGCGCTCGAACAGCCAGCCCATGTGCGCGTGCCAGAAACCCTTGGCGATGGCCAGCGGCGAGGTGCCGTAGGCCCACGGCGAGTGCGGGTCGCCGTCGCGGTCGGAGAACGCGTGATGGCGCCGGTGGTCGGCCACCCAGGTGATCACCGGTCCCTGCAACGCGATGCTGCCCGCGATCGCCATCACGACCCGCAGCCACGGCTTCGCCTTGAACGACCCGTGGGTGAAGTGCCGGTGGTAGGCGACGGTGATGCCCAGCCCGCTGATCCCGTAGAACACGACGAAAAGTGCGACGTCCAGCCAGGTCAATCCCCAGCCCCAGGCGAACGGAACCGCGACCAGCAGCGCCACGATCGGCAGCAGCACCCCGAAGTACACCGACAGCTGGACCCCGATCGACCGCTGTCCTTCGATGATCGGCTTGGGGCCCTTCGGCGGGTCGCCCGCTGACTGAGAACGATCGAGGGTGGCCGTCATGCGCTCACTTCTTTCCTCTCACAACCCCTTGCGAAGGGTGCCCTTACCTACGGTGTCGTAAGTTACGGTACAGGAGGTTTCCGGCGCTGTGGAGGCCCGAAAAGTCCGATTGCCCGGTGCCCGGGACGGCGCTGTGGCGCGCGCCTCCCCCTCCTGGCGCCCCCGTCCTCGATCATCGCTATCCTGACCAGGACCGATCCGCCGTAGTGTAATCGGCAGCACTTCAGATTTTGGTTCTGACAGTTCAGGTTCGAATCCTGGCGGCGGAGCTGCACATCCGGCGAGGGCGATGGGAGTGGGGGCGGCTGAGCGAGGAACCGAGCGACCCCGCGGGCGCCCGTCGCCCGACCCTGGTCGAGATGTCGGACGCGTGGCTGGTCGGGCGCGCGCGGGAACTCATCGCGGCCGTTCAGCGCCAGGACCACGAAAACCAGCTCGAGATCGTCAAGATCATGGACGAGCTGCTCGACGAAACCCTCCGCAGGGGTGAACCCACGCTGGTCGCCCAGCTGCTGCGCGCCTCCGCCTTCGCCCGGCTCGTCACCCGCGGCCTCGCCGCCGAAGCCGAACCCCGGCTCGACGAAATGCTCGCGCACACCCGGCGACACGGTCTGTCTCTGCTTCGCGCGGACGCGCACGCGCTGCGCGGGCGCCGGCTGGTGCTCGCCGCGCAGGAGGACGCCGCGCTCACCGAGATCGCCCGCGCGCTCGCGATCCTCGACGACTCCACGATCCCGGACCGCCAGGTCGGCGTCCGCAACTGGAACCGCATGCAGTCGATGGCGCTCATCGACTGCTGGATCGTGCTCAACCAGCTCGGCGTCTACGAGGCCGCCGAGGAGGTGATCGGCCGCGCGCACCAGGCGATCCGGGAAAGCGCGAGCCCGCACGAGATCACCCTGCAGCTGATGAACCGGGTCAAGATGCTGCTCGGCTGGGGCCTCCGGCTCGAACGGATCGAGCAGTACGACGAGTCCGCGGAGAAGTTCCGCACCGCCGCGTCGATGGCGGTGGCCGCGGAGGGGCCGTTCGCCGAATCGCTGTTCCCGCGCAAGATCGGGGTGTCCGCGGTCGACCAGGTCGGCGTGCTGGCCGCGGCGCTCGCGCTGCACGACCCGTCCGCCGAGCACGTCGAACGGCTGCAAGGCATGCACCTCGGCCACCACTACCCGCACGAGCAGGAGCTGGTCGCGATCGCGCTGGCCCGCTGTCTCGACGCGGCCGGCCGCCGCGCCGACGCGCTGCAAGTGCTGCGCGAGTCCCGCGACGTACTGGCCGAGGACATCTCGCAGCCGTCGATGCGGCTGACGCTTTCCCGCGAGCTCGCCCGGCTCGACCCGGAAGCCGCGAGCCAGTCGCTGATCGACTACGCGACCGCGCTGGAAACCGAAATGTGGGCGCTGCGCGAATCGCAGATCGCCACGCTGAACGCGCGCCGCGAACATGAACGGCTGTCCGCCGAGCACGGCGCGATCACCCAGCAGGCATTGCAGGACCCGCTCACCGGACTGCCGAACCGCCGCGCGCTCGACGAACGGCTGCGCGCGCTGGCGTCGTCGGCGGACGCTCAGCCGCTCGCGGTCGCGCTGGTCGACCTCGACGGCTTCAAGGGCGTCAACGACAAGCAGTCGCACGCCGAGGGCGACAACGTTTTGCGTGTTGTCGCAAGCACTCTGCGCGACGCTTTGCGCGGAGACGACGTAGTGGCCCGCTACGGCGGCGACGAGTTCATCGTGCTGCTGCCCGGCGCGCCGGCGTCGGCCGCGAAGATGGCGCTCGGCCGCGCGGCCAAATCCGTCGCGACGCTCCCGCATCACCTCTCGCACGGCGTGACGTTGTCCATCGGCCTGGTGTCACTGCGTCCGCAGGAGCGGGCCGAGCAGGTGCTCGCGCGGGCAGACGCAGCGATGTACGAAGCGAAACGCGGCGGCGGCAACCAGGTGGCGTCGGCCAACTCGATGGCAGGAGACGGCACGGGCGGCTGGCCTGGGGAAACCGCTCCGACCGACCCCGCGTGGAGCGCGGAGGACCCGACGTAGGATCGTTGGTGCTCGTCAACGCACCGGTGAATCGTTGGGAGACTCGTGAGCGGCCCGCTGAGCACGCTGATCCTCGCTGCGGGTGAGGGCACCCGCATGCGTTCCTCCACTCCTAAGGTGTTGCACCCGATCGCCGGAAGGCCGCTGGTGGAACACGCTGTGCGCGCCGCCGCCGGCCTCGCGCCGCAGCATCTGGTGGTCGTGATCGGACACGGCCGCGACGCCGTGCGCGCCGAACTCGACCGGGTCGGCGAGGCGCTCGGCCGCGAGGTCGCCACTGCCGTGCAAGAGGAGCAGAAGGGCACCGGGCACGCCGTTTCGTGCGCGCTGGCCGAACTGCCGGAAGGACTCACCGGCACCGTGGTCGTCAGCTACGGCGACGTGCCGCTGCTGGACTCCGAAACCCTGGAAGCCCTGAGGGCCGAGCACGTCAAGACCGGCAACGCGGTCACCGTGCTCACCGCCGAGGTCGCCGACCCGACCGGCTACGGCCGCATCGTCCGCGGCGCCGACGGTTCGGTCAGCGCGATCGTCGAGCACAAGGACGCGACGCCGGAGCAGCGGGCGATCACCGAAATCAACTCCGGCGTCTACGCCTTCGACGCGGCGGTGCTGATCGACGGCCTGTCGCGGCTGTCGACCGACAACGCGCAGGGTGAGCTTTACCTCACCGACGTCCTCGGCATCGCACGCGGGGACGGCAAGGGCGTCGGCGCGCTGGTGGTCGACGACCCGTGGGTCACCGAGGGCGTGAACGACCGCGTGCAGCTGTCGGTGCTCGGTGCCGAGTACAACCGCCGCATCGTGCGCCGCTGGCAGCGCGAAGGCGTCACGGTCACCGACCCGAACACCACCTGGATCGAGGCGGACGTCACGCTCGCGCGCGACGTGCTGATCGAGCCGAACACCCAGCTCAAGGGCCGTTGTTCGGTCGGCGAGGGCTCCGTTGTGGGTCCGGACACGACGCTGACCGACGTGAAGATCGGCGCGGGCGCTTCGGTCGTCCGCGTGCACGGTTCGGGCTCTGAGCTGGGCGATGGCGTCAACGTCGGTCCGTACACGTACCTGCGGCCGGGCACGAAGCTCGGCGCGAAAGGCAAGCTGGGCGCGTTCGTCGAGACGAAGAACGCGCAGATCGGCACCGGCACGAAGGTGCCGCATCTCACTTATGTAGGCGACGCGATCGTCGGCGACCACAGCAACATCGGCTGTTCCAGTGTGTTCGTGAACTACGACGGGGTGGCCAAACACCAGACCGTTGTCGGGTCGCATGTCCGGCTTGGGGCGGACAACACGCTGGTCGCGCCGGTGCGGATCGGGGACGGCGCTTACAGTGGAGCCGGTGCGGTGATCCGCGACGACGTCCCGCCTGGCTCACTGGCGCTGTCGGCCGGTCCGCAGCGCACCATCGAAGGCTGGGCGGTCCGGCGCAGGCCGGGCACGCCCGCGGCGGAGGCGGCGGAAGCCGCTCTCGCCGCCCAGCAGGACACCGTTGTGTCCGAGTCAGCAGCAGGAACCGACGGGGAGTCGCCAGCATGAGTCCGAAGTCAGGTACGCCGAAGAAGAATCTGATGCTCTTCTCCGGGCGTGCGCACCACGAACTCGCGGAAGAGGTCGCCAAGCACCTCAACGTGACGATCACCCCGCAGACCGCGCACACGTTCGCCAACGGCGAGCTGTTCGTGCGGTTCGAGGAGTCGGTGCGCGGTACCGACGCGTTCGTGATCCAGGCGCACACCATGCCCATCAACGAGTACGTGATGGAGCAGCTGATCATGGTGGACGCGCTCAAGCGAGCGAGCGCCAAGCGGATCACCGTGGTCATGCCGTTCTATCCGTACGCGCGGCAGGACAAGAAGCACAAGGGCCGCGAGCCGATCTCGGCGCGGCTCATCGCGGACCTGTTCAAGACCGCGGGCGCGGACCGGATCATGACGGTCGACCTGCACACCGCCCAGATCCAGGGCTTCTTCGACGGCCCGGTCGACCACCTGCTGGCCCAGTCGGTGCTCGCCGACCACATCAAGTCGACCTACGGCAACGCGGACATCACGGTCGTCTCGCCGGACTCGGGCCGCGTGCGGCTGGCCGAGAAGTGGGCCCAGCAGCTCGGCGACCGCCCGATCGCGTTCATCCACAAGACGCGCGACCCGGACAAGCCGAACCAGGCCGTGGCCAACCGCGTGGTCGGCAAGGTCGAGGGCAAGCTCTGCGTGCTGATCGACGACATGATCGACACCGGCGGCACGATCGTGAAGGCCACCGAGGCACTGCTGGAGGAAGGCGCGGCGGACGTGGTCATCGCGACCACCCACGGCATCCTCTCCGACCCGGCCACCGAGCGGCTGTCGCAGTGCAAGGCGCGCGAGGTCATCGTGACGAACTCGCTGCCGATCCCGGAGGAGAAGCGCTTCCCGGGACTGACGGTGCTGTCCATCGCGCCGATGCTCGCGGAGGCGATCCAGCAGGTGTTCGAGGACGGCTCGGTCACGTCGCTGTTCGACGGCAACGCCTGAGTCCGGTCGCTTTGAACTGACTCTGAACGACGCGGCCCGGGATGGGCGGTGCGGCCTTGAGGTGGGTCGCATCGGCTGGCTCGGGTCGCGTCGTTTTTGTCGCGCTGGATGGCTCGGGCCGGGTCGCTTTGGCGCGCACGACCGACTCGTGCCGGGTCGCTTGGCGCACGACCGACTCACCCCGCGTCGTTTGGCGCGCACGGTCGACTCGGGTCGCGTCGTTTGGCGCGCACGGCCGACTCGGGTCGCGTCGTTTGGCGCGCACGGCCGACTCCGGCCGCGTCGTTTGGCGCGCACGGCCGACTCGGGTCGCGTCGTTTGGCGCGCACGGCCGACTCGGGTCGCGTCGTTTGGCGCGCACGGCCGACTCCGGCCGCGTCGTTCGCCACACCGGTTGGCTCCGGGTCGCGTCAATTTGGCGCACCGGCTGGCTCCGGCCGCGGCGTTTGCCGCACCGGCCGACTCGGACCGCGTCGCTTTGGGCGCGCGGTTGACTCGCGCCGCGTCGCTTTGGCGCACGGCTCACTCGGACAGCGTCGACTTGCCACACAGCTCACTCGCGCCGCGTCGCCTTGCCACACCGGCCAACTCGAACCGTGTCGCTTGGCGCACGGTTGACTCGACCCGCGTCGCTTTGCAGGCTGCGTGGGCTCGCCGACGTGCTCGCCTGACCGCGCTGCCGCCACCGCACCGCCGCCACTGCGCTGCCGTTTCGACGGCGCGGGCTGAGCGGCGCGCCTGGCCCGAGGCTGCGGGCGGCCCTTGGCTTGGACAGGACTGCCCGCCCCGGGGCCACCAACCGCAGGAGCCTCGGCTGCTCCTGGGGGCGGCACGCGTTGGGGCGCGCGTCCATTCCAGGCCGTCTCACCCGGCCTAAGCCGCAGTTCACCCAGCGCGGACCACGCGACTCAGTCCAGCCCCGCTACCCAGCCCAGCCACGCCTCCGGCGCGCCACCCGGCTAAAGCCGCAGTTCACCCAGCCCGGACCACGCGACTCACTCCAGCCCCGTCACCCAGCCCAGCCACGCCACCGCCACGAGACCGCACTCAGCACCGCCCGAACCCAGCTCCGCCACGACCCGACCAACCGCGCCCCTCCCCTTCACTCCTCACCACGCACCACTAACTCAACACCCCTCAAGCCCCTCCCATATCGGCCGACAACCACCTCTCCGGCCGCATATGGAACGCCATGTGCTCCCCCAGCTGCGTCCGCTCGTACTCCACATATCCCTCCACCTTGTCCGCGGGCAGGTACCGCGAAGCCATCTCCCACGTCAGCTCGTAACTGCCCGGCCGAGTCCGCACCACCGGCCCCTCCACGGACACGTACCGCACCGTCGGCTCGACCCGCTGCACCATCAGGCTGAACCGTCCGGCCGCCTCGATCGCCTTCGCCTTGCGCGATTCCGGGTGCGTGATCACCCACAGCTCGCCGCCCGGCGTGTACTGGTACCAGATCGGCACCGTCAGCGGAGCCCGGTCCGGACGCTCGACCACCGCGAGCGCGCCGATGTGCGGTTCGGCCAGAAACTGTTCCCGTTCTTCAATCGACAACACCATGCCCCCGAAGCTAGCGACGGGGTACGACAAAAACCGGGTTCCGCCGGCGGCGAAAACTGGTGCGTCACCCATCCGGGACTGACTAGCGTCCAAGCATGGGGAACTTCGAATTCGGCGTCAGCCTCCGCCTGACCGCCAACGGCACTGAGTGGACCGAAAAGTGCCGCCGCGCCGAGGAACTCGGCTACGACCATCTGACGGCGCCCGACCATCTCGGCCCGGGGCGGCTGTCGCCGTTCCCCGCGCTCACGGCCGCGGCGGCGGTCACCGAGCGGGTGCGGGTCGGCACGTTGGTGTCCAACGTGCCCTTCTACAACCTCGCCCTCTTCGCCCGCGATGTCGCCACTACCAACAAACTCACCGAAGGCCGTCTCGAACTCGGGCTCGGTTCGGGCCATATGAAACACGAGTTCGACGACGCCGGGCTGCCGTGGCGCAAAGCCGCCGACCGGATCACTTATCTCACCGAAGGCCTCGACGAGCTGCGCACGCGCGTCGAAGACGAAGGCGGCATGCCGAAGCTGCTGATCGCGGGCAACAGCGACGGCGTCCTGAAGCTCGCGGCGGAACAGGCGGACATCGTCGGGTTCGCCGGTCTGCGCCAGGATCGCGGCCGTCCGCCGGGCACGTTCGTGCTCGACAATGCCGAGGCGATGGACGACCGGGTCGCGTATTTCCGTTCTCTGGCAGGGGATCGCGAGATCGATTACAACATGCTGATCCAGCGCGTCGTGGTCACTGACGACCGCCGCGAGGCCGCTGCGGAATGGCACGCCGAGACCGAGGAACGCAGCGCGGCGAACGTCGACGAACTGCTGCGCGCACCGCAGCTTCTCTTCGGCACGGTGGACGAAATGGTGCAGCAGCTGATCGCCCAGCGCGAACGGTACGGCTTCTCCTACTTCACTGTGTTCGAGGCGATGATGGAGACTTTCGCTCCGGTGGTGGCTGAACTGCGGGGTCGCTAGCCGCCGCCTGCACCTTCGCGACGGCGTCGCCGGCGATGAGCGTGAGCACTCGGCCGAGGAGTCCGTCCGGCACCGCTTCGTCGTCGATGTCGGCTTCCACGGCCAAGCCGTTGCTCAGCGCGAGCAGCACGACGGCGAATTCCTCGGCAGGCAAAGGAAGTTCGAGGTCCAAGCCCTCGGCGAGCCGGTTCAAGGCGCGCGCGATCGTGTCGCGAACCTCCCGGCGGCGTCGGCGCAACGCGTCGCGCCGCCGGTCGTCGTGGTGCGCCATCGCGAAGAACTCGGCCAGCAGCCGGTGCCACACCGCGTCGGCGCGCATTTCGTACATCAGCACCGCGGCGACGTTCGCCAGCCCCGCGCCGCCGTCGTCCGCTTCGGCGAAACTCGCCAGGCTTGCCTCGAGCCGGTGCGCGGCGTGCTCTTCCATCAACGCCAGCACCAGTTCGTCTTTCGACGCGAAGCTCGAGTAGACCGCTCCTTTCGTCAACCCAGCCGCCGCGGCCACCTCGGTCAGCTTCGTCGCGGCGATGCCCTGTTCCCCGAACACGGCGAAGGCCGCGTCGAGGATGCGCCGCCGGGTCTCCGCCCGCGTCGGACGCGTCCGGCCGGTCATCGGCTTCTCCCTCATCCGGGGGTTGACACTGCGCAAGCCCACTCAATACCTTCAGGTATCCAATACCCACGGGTATCCACTGTCAAGGACGACAGGGAAGGACCGCTCCGATGAGGTTGCGTATCGTCCTGGCCGCCGCGGCGTTGCTGACCGCCGCGTTCGCCGCCCCAGCCACCGCCGCCCCGAGCGGCGGCGTCAACGATCCGGCGTGCCGGCCGAGCACCGCGCATCCGCGTCCGGTGGTGTTCCTGCACGGGCTCGGCGCGACGTCCTATGAGGACTTGAATTTCCTGCAGGACCACGTGGCGGCCAAGGGATACTGCACATTCAGCCGGACCTATGGCGCGTACCCGCAGTTCCCGTTCGTCGGCGGACTTCGCCCGATCGCTGACTCAGCAACGGAAATCAAGCAGTTCGTCGGCGAAGTGCTGACGGAAACCGGTGCGGCGCAAGTGGATCTGGTCGGCCATTCCGAGGGCGGGTTCCAGTCCCTGTACGTCACGAAAACGCAAGGCATCGCGGACCGGATCGGCTCCGTCGTGGCCATCGCGCCGCCCGCGCACGGCACCACGTTCGCCAATCTGACAAAGCTGGCGTATCTGCTCGGCGTGCGCGACGAGGTCGGCAAGGCGCTCACCGCGTTCGGCTGCCCGGCGTGCGACAACCTGATCACCGACGGCAGCGCGGTCCAGACGCTCACGAACGGTCCCATCGCGCAGCCCGGCGTCCGCTACACCGTGCTCACGTCGCGCTTCGACGAGCTGGTCACACCGACCGAAACGTCCTTCGTGCGCGAGCCGGGCGTCACGAACGAGTACGTCCAGGACACCTGCCCGTTCGATCCCGTCGGGCACATCGGCGAGGCCTACGACCTCAACGTCTGGAACCTGGTCACCAACGCGCTCGACCCGGCGCACGCCACGAAGTTCCTCTGCACCGCCGGATCCCCCGGCTGACGCGCGACGCGACCCGGTGGTGCCAGGCGCACCACCGGGTTCCGCGCTCAGTACGCCAGCGTGAACCGGGCGCGCGAGTGCTTCGGCTCTTCGATTTCGTCCAGGAACGCGATCGCCAGGTCCGCGCCGCTGATGTGGGAGCGGCCGTCGGCGTCGCTGACCAGCACGTCACCGCCGAGGCGGAACTTGCCGGTGCGCTCGCCGGGAATCCAGGAGCCGAACTCGGCCGCCGGGCTGACGTAGAACCAGTCGACGTCGTCCGGCAGCTCGCGCAGGGCCTCCAGGACGAGGACGTGGCTGCCCGCCTCCGGCTTGTACTCCTCCGGGAACTCCGGAGTGTCGATCACCCGCGGCCCGTCCTCGCTGACGCGCAGCGAACCCGCGCCGCCGACGAACGCCAGCCGCGCGCCATTCGCGCGAGCCGCTTCCACCAGCGTCGGGACAGCGTCCACCAGACGGCGGCCCTCGTCGTCCGCGCGGCCCGGCGTCGCGACCACGAGCACGTCCGCGCCCTTCGCCACCGAACCGACGAACTCGGCGTCATGAATCGACCCCGACCGCGCTTCGACCCCGGCCGGCAGTCCCTCCGCCTTGCGTGCGACCCCGGTCACGGAGTGCCCGCGCCGCAGCGCCTCGTCGGTGATCCGGCCGCCGGCGAACCCCGTTGCGCCGAACACCACCAGCTTGCTCATTGCCGCTCCTCGTAAGAAAAATCCGTCTCAACGCTCTCGACCCAGCCGATGGTAAGTACCGGTCTTCGGCTACTTCAACGGAAGAAACGCACCCCGAGGTGAGCGTGCAGGTCAGCCGCCGAGCGCGGCGAACGCGGTGGCCAGCTTCGCCTTCACCGCGTTCGCGTCGACCGGTGACCGCACCTCGGCGACCGCCGTCGGCTTCGCCAGCACCTGGTAGCTCGCGGTGCGGTTGGGCAGGGTGAATTTGACCGAACAGGACATCGTGATGGTCGCGTCCGCGGCGGCGTCGCCTTCCGTGGCGCAGCTTTGCGAGCCAAGCGTGTCCGCGCTGATCTCCACCGAAAGCTTGATGTGCACGTTCGGTTTCGAGCCCGGCTGATTGCCGACGACGCTGTTCGAAACGTCCACTGTGGTCTTGCAGGAACCGACGTAGTCCTGGCAGTCGAGTTTGTCGTTGAGCACCGTGACGCTCGCCTGCGCGAGGCCGTCGAACGGCTGCCCGATCGCGTCGACCGCGGCGTCGAAATCGGTGTGGAACTGCTTGATCTCGGCCGCGCTGAGCGGACGGACGCGGAACGCCGCGCCCAGCTTCGGGCCGCCGCGCGGATCGAGCAGCGCGGGCGCGAAGCCGGCGACCCGGTGCGGTTCGGCGGTGGTCACCTGGAGCGCGCCGCCGAGGTCGTACACCTCGGTGCCGTCCGGCAGCTTCTGCTTCCGCGGGGCGCCGGAGCCGAGTCCGCCGAGCGCCTTGCGCAGTTCGCCGGCGAGTTTCGGCGGGGCGAGCCGCGCGGCCGGGTCGACCGGCAGTTCGCTTCCGACGGTGTGCACCCATCCGCCGCCGAACTGGGTGCTGTTCTCCTCCAGGCCGTGCGACTTCCAGTAGTCCGCGTCGGCCGCGAGGTACAGCTTCCCGTCCGGTTCGGTGATCCGCACCGGCTTGCCCTCCAGCGGCAGCGCGCCGAAGCCGTTGCCGTCGCGCGCGACGCGGTACGTCAGCGTCGCCGGGTTGCCCGCGCCGTCCTTCAACGTCGCGTCGTATTGCAGCGCCGGTGCCTGCTCCAGCGCCTGCAGGGCAGCGTCGATCGCCGTCTGCTGCTGTGCGCGCTGCTCGGCCAGCTGCCGGTCAGCATCGGACAGTCCCGCCGTGCCGGTCACCGCCACCTGGCAGCCCGCGAGAAGCCCACCCAGCAGCACCAGCGCTGTCGCAGTCCATCGAGCTCGCATGTCGGCCGCCCCTCTTTCGCGGGAATCATGCCACCCCCGGAAGTGCGGCGGGCGGCACGGGAATTGTGTCGTCACCCACCCGCGAGGGGGAGCCCGGGCCGACCCGGTGCACGCTCGCGCGGACCGGCTGGTTTACACTTCTCGGGTTGTCTCGGCGAGGCGGGTGTGCCTGTAGGTGCCCGGCGTGATCGACGCGGCGGCTCGAGAAGCCCCGTGGTCGCCTCACGCCCGCAATCTCGCCGCCGTGCGCAACCGCCCCGAGCAGAGATCGACGATCCCCGCCGCCCCCTGCCGCACGTCGTGTGATTTGAAGGAGTGCTAAACCGTGTCCGAGGTACGTCTTTCCGTCGAACCGCGCACCGAGTTCGGAAAGGGTGCCGCCCGCCGCACCCGTCGCGCCGGCAAAATCCCCGCGGTGCTCTACGGGCACGGCTCGGACCCGCGGCACTTCGCGCTGCCGGCCATCGAGTTCGCCCGCGTCGTGCGCGAGAACGGCACCAACGCCGTCATCACGCTCGACCTGCAGGGCAACATCGAGCTGGCGCTGACCAAGACCATCGTGGTCCACCCGCTCAAGAACTACATCGAGCACGTCGACCTGCTGGTCGTCAAGCGCGGCGAGAAGGTCACCGTCGACGTCCCGGTCGTCGTCACCGGCACCGCGAGCCCGGGCACCCTGGTCGCCCAGGACATCGACACCATCCAGGTCGAGGTCGAGGCGCTGCACATCCCGGAGCAGTTCGAGGTCTCCGTCGAGGGCATCGAGGCCGGCACCCAGATCACCGCCGGTCAGATCGCCCTGCCCTCGGGCGCCGAGCTGGTCACCGACGCCGAGGCGCTCGTCGTCGCCGTCAACGAGGCCCCGCGCGGCTCGGCGGACGAGGACGCCGAAGCCGAGGAAGCCGCTGCCGAAGCGGCCGAATAAACTCGTCTTGTGAGTGAAGACCTGCCCGGGGCCGGCGAGCTGATTCTGCTCGCCGGCCTTGGCAATCCCGGGCCGCAGTACGCCGGAAACCGGCACAACGTCGGGTTCATGGTGCTCGACGAGCTGGCCGGCCGGATCGGCGGGAAATTCAAGGCCCACCGCAGCGGGGCCGAGGTGCTCGAGGGCAGGCTGTCGGGCTCCCGCGTGGTGCTGGTGAAGCCGCGGTCGTTCATGAACCTCTCCGGCGGGCCGGTGGTCGGCGCGGCCCGGTTCTTCAAGGTGCCGCCCTCCGGTGTCGTCGTGGTGCACGACGAGCTGGACGTCGATTTCGGCGCGCTGAAGCTCAAGCTCGGCGGCGGCGACAACGGCCACAACGGACTGCGGTCCATCACCAAATCGCTCGGCACGCGTGACTACTACCGCGTGCGCTTCGGCATCGGGCGGCCGCCGGGACGGCAGGATCCGGCCGATTTCGTGCTGAAAGATTTCTCGACGGTCGAGCGCAAGGAGCTCCCGTTCGAGATCGACCGGTGTGCCGACGCCACCGAGGCGTTGATTTCGCAGGGGCTCGCCGCCGCGCAGAACACCTTTCACGTGGCCTGAGCGGTTGCCTGATTCGCCCCAATGTGGCATTGGGTGCGTCAGATGCACCCAATGCGGCGTTCGGTGCGTTGAGCGCACCCAATGCCACATTGGGGTTTTCAGCACCGAGGGCAGCATCGACAGGCGGGGGTCTCCTTCCTGACCGTCCGCTGCCGCCCATCGCCCAGCAGTCGAAACCTCCCGACCAAGAGGTCCGTGAAGGGCTCCTTGAGGGAATTAGATTCCCTCAAGG